>JAWOBN010000049.1:0-27136 GCA_046484245.1 bacterium
CACCGAACAGGGAGACAGAGGCAATGAAGGACGGCAGTGATGCAATTGCAGACTGGCCTGTCCTCAATGCAATGCTCAATGTCGCCTCAGGGGCAACATGGGTTTCAGTGCATCACGGCGGCGGTGTAGGCATAGGTTACTCCATTCATTCCGGACAGGTTGTACTTGCTGACGGTACAGACTCTCAGGGAGAAAAGATCAGGACAGTACTCACCAATGACCCGGGCAGCGGTGTTATCAGGCATGCTGATGCGGGCTATGAGAAAGCTGTGAAAACAGCCCGTGAACATAAATTGAAGATCCCGATGATTGACTGATTATGCGGACAAAGATTATAAATATATCGCAGATAGCAGGATGCGCCACACGGGAGGGTTATATGCCTCTGGCAGGTACAGGCACGAGAGATCCTGTTATACCGGGCAACAGCATACTGATTGAAGACAGTACCATAACAAAAATAGGCATAGATCTGGATGACCCTGCAGAGAGGGTCATTGACGCGGAAAACTGTCTTGTCACCCCCGGTTTTACAGACAATCACACTCATCTTGTTTTCGGCGGCTCACGCGAGGATGAGTTTGAACAGAGGGCAATGGGCGCAGGGTACAAGGAGATTGCGGAAAAAGGAGGGGGCATAAAGAGCAGTGTCCGGATGACGAGGGAAACTTCATTTGATGAAATGTATCAATCATCCCTCAAATGGCTGAACCGCATGCTCAAACTCGGTGTGACTTCCATTGAAATAAAAAGCGGATACGGGCTGGATCTTGATACTGAGATGAAACAGCTCAGGGTCATTGAAAAACTCAAATCAGCATATCCGGGCAATATCAGGTCAACATTCCTCGGGGCTCACGAGATCCCTGCTGAATATAAAGACAGGAGAGATGATTATATAGAAAAACTGATAGAGGACATTATCCCCCATGTAGGGGAGTCCGGGCTTGCAGATTATATAGATGTATTCTGTGAGAAGGGTGTTTATTCTGCAGCTGAATCAATGAAAATCCTCAGAAGGGGTATGGAGTACGGCATGAAACCCCGTCTCCATGCTGATGAAATAGATACATCGGGAGGCAGCGGCGTTGCAGCTGCAATAGGCGCATTATCCGTTGACCATATGAATGTGCCTGACAGGAATGATCTCAGTGAACTTGCAGACAATAAAACTGTTATTACCCTCCTGCCTGCAACCAATTTCCTGCTCAAAGTGAAGAAGATGCCTCCTGTGGAGGATATGCGCAGGCACGGGAATATCATTGCGGTCTCAACGGATTTCAACCCGGGTTCTTCACCTGTTATATCCCTGATGCTTTCAGCAACAATAGGCATGATAAATTATTCACTGCTTCCTGTTGAACTGATATATGCTGTTACACTCAATCCGGCTTATTCCCTTGAACTGGGTGAAACTGCCGGGTCGGTTCAGGCAGGCAGAAAAGCTAATCTGCTTGTCCATGATATACACAATTACAAACAGCTCTTCTATTTCTTCGGCATGAATACAGTGAAAACTGTAATAATAGGGGATGATATCATTGAATCTTGCTGAATTCAATCATTATCTCAAAAACTCCCTCCCGGAGGACCATGAATCAGCCCGCGGGGCGCTCATAGGATTATTCAGGGAAAAGAGGTACAGTGATTACACAGCTGCATCTGCTGTACTGTATATGCTGAAGGATTATGCGCAGAACAGCCCTGAGGTTCATTATCATCTTTTCAGGCATCTAAATGCACTGAAGCTGGCGGAGGCTGCTCTAATTGAGATAATGGCAATAATTGACAAAAGCAGTTTCATTAAGTCAATGATAGAGGATTTTCCTCTTAAAGAGGACAAGGATGCGGAGACCATTATAATCTCGGGTAATACGGATAAGCTCAGACAGCATATAATGGCGAGGGCAGAGGGCAGCAGGAAGACAGCTGCGCGCAATTATCAGGTGCTGGCATCATATCTTATCAATATTGACCTCTCAAAATCCATGGAGATGTTCAATTATGCAGTCAAGTACTCAAATCAGTCAATTATCGGCAGGGTTGTACTTAAATATGCAGACAATCTGCTCAGTGAGGGCTACAGGAACAATGCTGTCAATGTGCTTCAGCATTTTGCCGGCAGTGGCAGTGTGTCCACACCCATAATATACAAATTGGCAGTCCTCCTGGAAGACAGCAGGCCCCGGGAGGCATTGAAGCTTTACAGGAGGATAATTGACAAACACGGTGATTATCTTGATATTGAAGAGAGGATTAACAGTTTGACAAATGATGAAAATAAGTGTAAAATTAATAATCAGGACAATGATAATATTGATTTCACATAAGTGAGGGTATCTATGGACTATGAAGGCTATTTTAGGCTGAACACTGAACCTTTTGCCAATGTTCCGGATACACGGTTCTTCTACAATTCCAGACAGCATAAAATGGCATTGCTGAGAATGATTCACTCTGCTGAAAGGATGAGGGGCTTTGCCCTTCTTGTCGGACAGGTCGGCACAGGCAAAACAACAGTATCCCGCAAACTGCTTTCCTATCTCTCCGCCAAGGAGGAGTTCAAGACAGGCATGATTGTACTGACACATGAGGATTTTACAGAGGAGTGGCTGTACAGCAGAATAGGAAGAATGGTGGGCATCAAGGATGAAGACAAGATCAGTAAAGATCCGATGAAAGCTATTACATCTCAGCTTCTCAAACTGGACAGAGCAGGCAAGAAAACAGTGCTCATTATTGATGAAGCCAACAAGATATCGGATGCCAGGGTCATTGAACAGATAAGAGGCTTTCTCAACCTTGAATTGAAAGACAGGAGGATAATAACCTTCATACTGGTCGGGGTCCCGGAACTTGAAGAGCACCTCAATCAGAATGAGTCCATAACACAGAGAATTGCTACAAGGGCTTACCTGAAACCACTGACAAGGGAACAGACAGAGGGATATATCAAGCACAGGCTCAATGTGGCAGGTGCTGATGCAGGTCTCTTTACAAATAGGGCAATTGATGCAATATTCAATTACTCCGGAGGCAGACCGAGGCTCATAAACAATATATGCGACAATGCGCTCCTTGAAGCAGCATATCTTGAACAGATGCCTATAAATGCCGATATGACCGAAGAGGTCTGTGAGTCCATAGGACTGAAGAAACAGTTGACTTCATATCAGAGAGAATTATAATCAAAGATTAATAATCAGGAGCATAATTGGCATCAATAAAAGATGTAAAAGCAAAAGCACAGCAATTCCTCTCCAAGGGTAATTATCAGAAGGCACTGAAATATTATCAGGCAATAATTGACAAACTTGAGGAGAAGAACACCCCGGATATCACCCTCTATAACAAGGTGGGTGATATATACCTTTCCAAGATGGACAATAAGGATGTTGCAATTGAGAATTTCCGGAAGGCAATGTATCTCTATGACAAGGACTCCCTCTATCCCAATGCCATTGCAATGGCCAAGAAGATTCTGAAGACAGATTCCAATCAGATAGAGATGTACAGGAAGATAGGCGAGTTCAACAGGGAACAGGGGCTTGTGGGTGAGGCATTGAACAATTTCATCAATTTTGCCGAGAAATCACTGCAGAATGGTGACAGGAAAGCTGCAATAGAAGCATTCAAGGACACTCTTGATATGATGCCGGAGAGAATTGAGATAAAGGAGAAGCTTGTTGACCTGTATATTCAGGAAGAGGAGCTGGAGAAAGCAATAGAAATACTGAAGGAGATAGAGGGGCATTATGTCAAACGCAATGACATGGAGCAGGCAGCACTGATAAGGCAGAAAATTACAAAATATTCCAAACAGGCGGGTATTGACACGAAACCCAAGGAGAAGCCTCAAGCTGCGGAAAAACCTCCTGAGGAAGAGACTCCTTCAGAAGAGGAGATAGACATAGAGGATTTTGATATGTCCGACCTGGTTGATAATCTCACTCAGGAATTGGATGAATCATTCTCAGAGGAAGAAGAGAAGGCGCCTGCTTCACCTGAGGCAAGTGCACCGGAGCCGGAGACTGCAGCACCGCAGGAAGAAGAAACCCAAACCCCGGGCAGTGATGAAAGTGAGATATATCTTCAGTATGTGCAGATGGGGGAATTGTCCGAGAATTATGATGCCAATGAAGCAGCTAATTTCTACTATCAGGCAGCAGAGGGATATACTTCAATTGAAGAGTATGACCATGCGATTGATGCTTACAGGAAAATTGTCAGTCTCAAAGAGAATGAGATGAAGGCGCATAAGGCAATAATTGATCTGTCAATAAAGACCTCACAGCCCTCAAAAGCAGTGGATTCATATATATATCTGGCCAAAGAGAGTATTGACAGGGAACCTGAAAAGGCAATGAAGCTTATAGACACAGTTCTTGCCGCTGACCCCGCAAATCAGGAGGCAATTGCCCTTAAGGGGCGCTTGTCCAAGCCTGAACCTGCGCCCAAACCTGCAGAACCTGCCAAAGAGCCGGAGCAGCCGGCCCAGGCAGAATCAAGTGAGACGGATTTCCTCAGTGAATTCAAGGAAGAGATCACAGAGGATATTTCCGGGGATGATCTGATGAAGGAATCAGAGGATATGACTGCAAGGGATATTGTCAATGGCAAGAATGAGGGCAAGAAGCCCAAATTCAGCATTGAACAGGATTCCAATGAAGAGGGTGATGAAGTATGGTCTCTCAATGAGCTCCTTGATGAATTGAAAGAGGGTGTCAATGAGAATCTTTCTGATGAAGATGTATCCAGTCATTATGATCTCGGTGTGAGTTTCAAGGAGATGGGGCTTCATGACATGGCAATAGAGGAATTGAAGAAATCAGTTGCAAATCCCGAGTACAAGCTCAAGTCAATGGAGATGCTGGGGCAGTGTTATTTTGAGAAGAATGATCTGGAGACAGCTGAACATACGCTTATAGAGGCAATGTCAATCAAGGGCAAGAAACCCGAGGAGTATCTCGGAATCAAGTACACGCTTGCAAGAATATATGAGAGCAAGCAGATGCTTGAGCAGGCATTGAAGATGATGACACAGATCAAACAGACTGATGCGTCATTCAAGAACATTGATAAGCATATTGCCCTTATAAAGGAGGCAATGGAGAAGAAAGCCCGGGCAGAAAAAGTGCAGGAGGAGAAGCCTGCTGCAGCAGCCGAGACCCCTGATAACGGCATGGTTGATTTTTCGGCATTACTCAAGGACGAGGATATTTCAGAAGAGGATGAAAGTGAATTTGACGATATTGAGATTGACCTGGATGATGATGATGATAATAAATCAAAGAATATAAGTTATATGTAATATGAATTACAGGGATTATTTCAAATTCAAGATATCACCATTCTCCACAGCACCGGATGACAGGTTTTACTATAACAGCCCCAATCATTCCAAGGCTGTGACTAAGATGATACATGCTGCTGAAGAGAGGAGAGGCCTGGCAGTGCTTATCGGTGATATCGGAACAGGAAAGACAACACTGTCCAGAAAACTGCTTGATTATTTTGCATCAAGGAAAGAATACAAGATATCACTGCTTGTTATAATCCACTCTGAAATAACTGCTCACTGGCTTCTTAAAAGGATTGCGCTTCAGCTCGGAGCAGATGTTGAGAGTGAAGACAAGATGAATCTCATACAGCTTGTTTATAAACGGCTTGACCTGTACAACCGCAAAGGCAAGAAGGTTGTTGTTATGATAGATGAAGCCAATATGCTGAAGAGCAGGGAGATAATGGAGGAGTTCAGGGGGCTTCTGAATATGCAGAATGAAAATGGGCATATGATGACATTCCTCATGTTCGGCATGCCTGAACTGGAAGTGAATCTGAAACTCGATCCGCCCCTATATGAAAGAATTAGCATAAAACAGTTCCTCAGACCGCTTGATATTGCATCAACAAAGAATTATATCAATCACCGGCTTGCTGTTGCAGGCAGACAGGAGCCGTTATTCACAGATCAGGCAATTGAAATAATACACCAGTATTCCAAAGGTAAACCCCGTCTTATAAATATTGTCTGCGACAATGCCCTTCTTGAGGCATTCCTTGAGAAGAAACAGTTCATTGATCCTGAAATAATCAAGCAGACAGCCGGGGATCTCGGTTTTACATGACCAAAGTAATCTCAGACCTGCATTTACATTCAATCTTCTCGGATGGTGTTCTCTCAGCAGAGGATATCGCCAGATTGATGAAGGAAATGAATATTCAGTTCGCTTCAATCACTGATCATGACACAGTTACTATCACTGACAATGAAATGACAACCTTTATAACAGGTGCTGAATTCTCATGTCTCATGGACAGCATGCAGATACATGTTCTGGGATATTTCAAGGAAATTGATGAAATTGAAAAGGAATTTGAGTCAAAGAGGAAACGCAGATTCACTAGGGCTTTGGACATGGTAGAATGTCTCAAGCAGCACGGTGTTTCAATTACACGGGAAGAACTGGAATCAGAGACAGGTGATTCAAGGGCACCGGGGAGACCGCATATAGCAAGAATCATGCTGAGAAAGGGCTATGTCAGAAACATGAATGCTGCATTTGACAGATATATTGGTGATGATTCCCCGTGCTACGTGCCGAAGGAATATTTTACTGTAAGCAGAGCAGCTGAACTGATAAAGGCAAACAGGGGCATACCGGTACTGGCTCATCCATTTGAATCAGGTGTTGAGAATATGCTCGGAAAGATTATGTCCTGCGGACTGGAAGGCATTGAGGTGTTCACTTCAAAGAATACCCCTATGCAGAGGGAGTATCTCAGGGACTACTGCAAGTCAAATGATTATCTTATGACAGGCGGCACTGATTTTCACGGTTACGGGCAGTATGTCAAGACAGGTCTCAACAGGGAATTGACTGATAAATTCATTGAAAGATGGAGGCAGTTATGAAACCCCTTATTGACAGTTTAACAAAACTCAATGACAGTAAGATGCTTCTTGTGGTACTTGACGGTTTAGGCGGTCTGCCTTCAGCTGACCATGACAATAAAACGGAACTCGGATATGCCGATACACCGAATATGGATGAAATGGCGCGCATGTATGAAATAGGCCTTCATATACCTGTTGAAACAGGTATAACTCCCGGAAGCGGACCGGGACATCTCTCTGTATTCGGTTATGACCCGCATACACATATAATAGGAAGGGGCATACTGGAGGCATTGGGCATTGACGTGGAGGTTGACAGCGGGTCTGTTACAGCACGGTGCAATTTTGCGACAATTGACAGCAACGGCAGGATACAGGACAGGAGAGCCGGCCGGATATCCACCCGGAAGAATCAAGAATTATGCGAGAAACTCTCCGGGAGTATTGACACAATTGACGGGTATGCTGTTGAATTCCACAGCGGGAAGGAACACAGATTCGTCTTTGTTATAAGGGGTATTGAATGCAGTGGTGACATATCGGATACAGATCCGCAGGAAACAGGTGTCAAACCGCTTGATGCAGAGCCGTCAGGCGATAATGCCGCCAAGACAGCTGCAGTAATCAATAAGGCGGCCGGTATGATAGGTGAAATCCTGAAGGATGAAGAGAAAGCGAACTATGCTCTATTCAGGGGCGTCTCCACATATCCGGATATTGACACAATGGAGGAAAGATTCAAGATAAATCCGGCCTGTATTGCAACATATCCGATGTACAAGGGCCTGGCAAAGCTTGTAGGCATGGATATACTTGATGGAGGCTCAACATTGAGCGATGAGTTCAATGCACTTTCGGAAAATTATGAAGATTATGACTATTTCTTTCTTCATGTGAAGAAAACCGATTCCTATGGCGAGGACGGTGACTTTGACTCCAAGGTTAAGGTAATAGAGGAGTTTGACAAAAATCTCCCCTCACTGATGAAACATTCTTTTGATGTGATTGCAATTACAGGTGACCATTCAACACCTGCATTGATGAAATCACATTCAAGTCACAAGGTTCCTCTTCTTCTGATACATAAGTATGCTCGTCATAACAATGTGAAAGGGTTTTCCGAGATAGAATGCATCAATGGTGCTATCGGGACAATTTACGGCAAGCATATAATAAACCTGATGCTGGATGCAGCAGGCAGATTGAAGAAATTCGGAGCATAGATGAAATCAGGATATGTTACTATAGCAGGCAGGCCCAATACAGGCAAATCCACACTCCTGAACCGCATACTGGACATCAAACTCTCTGCAGTAACGCATAAGGCACAGACCACAAGAAGCAGAATACTCGGTATTTACAATGATGAGAATACTCAGATAGTGTTCTTTGACACACCGGGAATGATTAAACCGGAGAATTCACTGCAGTCAAGGATGGTGAAGGATATTGACAGATCAGTAAGTGACTGTGATTTGCTTATACTTATGACTGATGACATAAATTACATGAATGATTATTCATACATAACAAAGGGCAAGCAAAACTTTTTTGTTGTACTCAATAAGACAGACAGAATGGACGAGGGAGCAAGGGAGAATGCATTGAAGGAACTTGCCGGCAAGTACAGCCAAGCCTCGGAAGTGATCCCGCTCTCTGCACTGAAGGGTGATAATATTGACCTGCTTATGGATAAAATACGCGGTTATCTGCCCCATGATCATCTCTTCTATCCTGAGGATTATCTCACGGACAAACCGGAGAGATTCTTTGTATCCGAGCTGATAAGAGAGCAGGTCTTTCTCCTTTACGGGCAGGAGCTTCCCTACAGTTCCGGTGTTGTTGTTGAGGAATTCAGGGAGAGGGAGGATGCAAAGACATATATCAGGGTCAATATATATGTTGAAAGGAATTCCCAGAAAGGCATAATTATTGGTGCAGGAGGAAAGAAGATAAGGGCACTCGGCATCAAGGCAAGGAAGAGTATAGAGGAATTTCTCGGCAGGAAGATATATCTTGATTTGAATGTTAAATACAAGAAGAACTGGAAGAACAACCTTCCCCTTCTTGAAAGAATGTGGAACATATAACAGGAGGTAGATTTGAAGAGAATCATCTTGATAATCACAATTTCATTGCTGCTCATGGGATGCAGCGGAGAATCGGAGAATGCTGAAAATACTAAAGAGAGAGGAGAAGAAATGACTGAAAAGAAGGAAGATGTCAAAACTGATTTTGAAGAACCAATTGCACTGTGGATATGGCAGAATGATGAGGGAACCCGGGAGGATACAATTGTTGTGAGATTTTACAGTGATGCAGCCCCCAATCATGTTGAGAATTTCATTAAATTATCACAGAATGGATTCTACAGCGGCAATAAGATATTCAGGGTTGTGCCTGATTTTGTTATACAGACAGGAAGTCCCACGGATGAGCCGACAGGCGGTCCCGGATACAATATTGACGAGGAGTTCAATCCGATCAAGCATATCAAGGGTACGCTTGCAATGGCGCGTGCGCAGGATCCCAACAGTGCAGGCTCACAGTACTACTTTGCATTGAAGGCATTGCCCAATCTGGATAATAATTATACTGTATTCGGCCAGGCAATAGAGAATGCAGAGCTGCTTGAGAATATCAAAAAGGGCGATTATGTCAAAGAAGTGAAGATTGTTGAAGCATCTGAGTATTATGGGGAAGATTACTCTAAGAAAATAGAGCAGCTGGATGCACATAATAATTAAAAACTATTGAATTAATCTGCTTTTTTTATATAATAGACAAAAAGGAGCATAATGAAATACTTATCCGGGTTCTTCAGAAACTTATCCATCACACGGCTTATCATAGGTTTTATGGTTGTATCAGCAATAGTTGTGGGTGTGCTTGCATTGCTGATGATGAATACATTCAGTGATTACAGGAATACAACAGAAAATGTCCTGTATATGGTTGAATATCAGTATGAGGTGGATGCAGTACAGTCCCAGTACAACCGCATGGTTTCATCCTTCATTGATTATTTCAATACAGACAGTGAGGCTTACCGCATTGCATTCAGGAGGAACTCAGAGGAATTTTCCGCACAGATCAATAAAATGCAGGAGAATTATACCCAGTTTCCATTTGAGACATTCTCCCTGCATAATGATTCCCTTTCCGTGTTATTCAACAGGGCTGTAGCAGCAAGAGACAGGCCTGATTATATGGAGAGTATTGAAGAGATGTCAGCTCAATTCAATGATGATATTGTCAATAAGACAAACGGGGCAATCAATATGCAGATCAACCGCCTCAAGGACAGGTTGAATAATACCCTCAAGGTGCGGCTCTTTGTGCAGATCACAATTGCGGGCATTGTCCTTATAATACTCATTGTACTCTCAATAATAATTGCAAGGATCATCAGAAAGGATATCAAGCGGTTCACGGACACAATGACAAGAATCGCCGAGGATAAGGATTTCACGCAAAGTATGGATTTCAAAACAAAATTCAATGAACTCATCAGTATCAACACAAAGATGAGTGATCTGATGGTTGTCATAAAAGATATACTCTATCAGCTCAATGAGAATTCATCTGAGATTGCGGCATTCTCACAGGAGCTTGCAGCATCATCACAGGAGGTCTCATCAGCAACTGAGGAGGTCTCTGCCTCAACCGAGAATATCACATCCGATATAATGGTGCTGAAGGATTATACGGACAATATGGCATCATCAGTGGAGCAGATGAATGATCTGATGAATCAGACAGTTGAATTCCTCGGCAAGGCAAAGAATGTCAATGAGGAATTCATGAAGCTCATGAATTCTGAGACAGAGATGATAGATTCGTCATCAGAGAATTTCATATCAATGGAAAAGTCCATACAGAACATAAAGCATTTCATTGATGATTTTTCCGGTCAGGTCAATACAATACAGACCAGTGTTGATTCAATCAAAAAGGTCCATAAGAAGATTGAACTGCTCTCGCTTAATGCAGCTATTGAAGCTGCCAGGGCAGGCAAAGAGGGCGGCGGATTTGCTGTTATTGCAGAAGAGATAAGGGGACTGTCATCCAGAAGCTCCAATGCTTCAAAGAATATTGAAGGCATCATGAATGAGGTTATTGCCAATATACAGCAGCTCCATAATCTCATAAACAAATCCCTTGACGGTTTCAGTGCAATACAGAGTGACTGGGACAAATTATCCGAGATATCAGCCCGTGTAAGCAGGGAATCTGAAAACACATACAATGAGACGAATAATCTCACCACAGGCATAGAGAAAATCGGTAATCAATTCAATGAACTGAACAAGACATTCAAGGAAGTCAAACTGAGAATTGACAATGTGGTTTCTTCTGCTGAGCAGATATCATCATCCAATGAGGAGATCACATCACAGATGGAGGAACTTACATCCTCATCCCAGGAACTGTCTGACAAGGCATCTCGTATCAAACAGTTTGTATCAAAATTCAAGATATAGGAGACATGCAATGAAGATAAATAAAATCAGTGAAATTGAAAACCTGCATCTTAAGGCTGATGACCTGAAGGATGTGACAAAGCAGGTCCTCATTGGTCCTGACGACGGTTCAGATAATATTATTATGCGCCTCTTTACAGTCAAGCCGGGTGGATATACACCGTATCATCAGCATGACTTTGAACATGTTGTGAAGATAGAGAAAGGCGAGGGCATTGCTATTGACAAGGATGGTGAACATCCTGTGAAAGAGGGGATGGTTCTCTTTGTGAAACCGGGCGAAATACATCAGTTTCAGAATCAGTCGGACAGTGAATTCGCCTTTATATGTGTAATACCGGGTGATAAGAATTAAGAGAACAAAACATTCTGAAAACACTTGACAAAAACTCTATATAAATTATATTTTCTTAGTGTTCCTCAAATATAAATTATGATAAAGAGAGGATTTATGGGTAAAAAAACAAAGAATAAATCAAAATCCAATAACAAGAAGACAAATGTGAAACTAATTGCAGACAAGCATAAACAAATCAGACTGCTTGAACATGAATTGTCAAAACTCAATGCCCAGAAAGAGGACCTGGAAAGCAGGGTTGAAGAGCTTCAGGGAGAGTGCAGTGAAATGAAGGACCAGCTCCTTAGAAAGGCGGCAGATTTTGATAATGCAAAGAAGCTGATGGCAAAGGAGAGAGACACTGTGCTCAATACAAGCAAGGAAAGACTCTTCATTGACCTCATTGATGTGCTTGACAATTTTGACAGGGCTATTGAGCATTTTGAGAAGACAGACAACAAGGAGCAGATAATGAGCGGTATAAAGATGATAGACAAGAGTTTCCATGATTTTCTTGAGAGACACAGTGTGTCCCCGTTCACAGCAAAGGACATGGAGTTTGACCCCAATCTGCATGAGGCTATCTCTGTTGTCAGTGATGATGATTTGGAGAACAATGTTGTGGCTGAGGTCTATGCAAAGGGCTATAGGTTCGGCGATAAGATACTGAGACCTGCAAAGGTTGTGGTGAATAAGAAGGATAATAACAGTAATGATGATGAAACATTTAATGATTAATAACGGAGGTATATATGGCAAAGGAAAAAATAATAGGAATTGATCTCGGGACAACAAATTCATGTGTTTCCGCCATGGTCAACGGAGAACCGGTAGTGATACCCAATCAGGACGGGAGCAGGACGACACCGTCAGTTGTGGCATTCCAGAAGAATAAGGAGCGCCTTGTCGGAACAACGGCAAAGAGGCAGCAGGTGACAAATCCTGAGAGTACTGTTTCTTCAATCAAGAGATTCATGGGCAGGAGATTCCGTGAAGTGCCTGAAGAGCAGAAACTTGTTCCGTATAATATTGAAGAAGGCCAGAATGGTGATGTCCGAGTAAATATAGAAGGTAAATACTATTCCCCGCCTGAAATATCGGCAATGATACTGCAGTATCTCAAGAAATCAGCTGAAGAGTATCTCGGAGAGGATGTTGAGAAAGCTGTTATAACTGTACCTGCTTATTTCAATGATTCACAGAGACAGGCAACAAAGGATGCAGGCAAAATAGCCGGCCTTGAGGTGTTGAGAATTATCAATGAACCGACAGCAGCATCACTGGCATATGGTCTTGATAAAAAGTCCAATGAGAAAATAGCAGTGTATGACCTCGGCGGCGGCACATTTGATATATCCATACTTGAAATAGGCGATGGTGTGTTTGAGGTATTGTCAACCAATGGAGACACGCATCTCGGAGGTGATAATTTTGATGAAAGAATAGTCAATTATCTTGCAGATGAATTCAAGAAGGACAATGGTATTGATCTGAGAAAAGACAAGTCAGCTCTTCAGAGGCTCAGAGAGGCTGCTGAGAAGGCAAAGATGGAATTATCCACAAAGAAAGAGACCAATATCAATCTGCCTTTCATTACAGCTGACCAGAATGGCCCCAAGCATCTGGAAATGAATATCACAAGGGCAAAACTGGAAATGCTTGTTGAGGATCTGCTCAAGAATACAATAAAACCGTGCAAGATGGCTATTGAAGATGCAGGACTCAGTGTATCGGATGTTGCTGAGGTAGTTCTTGTCGGCGGTATGACAAGAATGCCGGCTGTTCAGAGAATTGTAAAGGAATTCTTTGAGAAGGAGCCCCATAAGGGAATCAATCCGGATGAAGTTGTTGCAATTGGTGCTTCCATTCAGGCCGGTGTCCTTGCAGGTGATGTTAAGGACGTGCTGCTTCTTGATGTTACACCGCTTTCACTGGGTATTGAAACACTGGGCGGTGTTATGACAAAGATCATAGAGAGGAATACCACAATACCGGTCAAGAAACAGAAGGTGTTCTCAACTGCAGAGGATAATCAGACAGCTGTGACAATTCATGTGCTCCAGGGTGAAAGGGAGATGGCTTCCGACAACAGGACACTGGGTAAATTTGAACTGATAGGCATTCCTCCTGCACCGCGCGGAGTACCGCAGATTGAAGTGACATTTGATATTGATGCTGACGGGATACTCCATGTGTATGCCAAGGATAAGGCTACAGGCAAGGAACAGTCCATCAGGATAACTTCTTCAAGCGGACTGTCAGAGGATGAAATTGACAAGATGGTCAATGAGGCGAAGGAGCATGAAGAAGAGGACAAGGAAAAGAAAGAACTCATTGAAGTGAGAAATGAAGCCGATTCCTTCATACATTCCTCAGAGAAGTTCATAAAGGAAAACAGTGACAAGGTTGATGAAAGACTCATTACTGATGTAAAGAAATCAATCAAGAATCTCAAGGATGTTCTCAATACTGACAATAAAGATGATATCAAGAACAGGCTTGAAGACCTCAAACAGAAATTCTACAAGGTCTCTTCCGATATATATCAGAAAGAAGGTGAGGAAGGTGCTCAGCAGGCCGGACAGCAGCAGGCAGAGCCTGATCAGACAGCAGGCAGCAGTGAAGATGCAGAACAGCCGGGACCGGAACAGGCTGAGGAAGCTGACTATGAAGTTGTAGATGAAGATGAGGAAGACGAGCAGTAAAAGCTGATAAAAGGCGGGTCACAGAACCCGCCTTTTTAATTTAAGGGATGTTTAATGGCTAATAAGGATTACTACGAAGTACTCGGAATTGACAGGGATGCTTCACCTGAGGAGATAAAGAAGGCATACAGGAAACTGGCAAAGAAGTATCATCCTGATCTTAATAAGGAAAACAAAGAACAGGCAACAGATAAGTTTAAGGAAGTCTCAGAGGCATATGAAGTGCTTGCCGATCCCAAGAAGAGAAAGATGTATGATCAGTACGGATACGATGGTGTATCCCAGGAATTCGGTCAGGGCGGTTTCTCATGGAATAATTTCTCTCATGCTGAGGATATTTCCGATATATTCTCCGATATATTCGGAGGAGGGTCAGGTTTCAGTGGAGGCGGCTCCATATTTGACATGTTCTTCGGCGGCGGCCGGGGCAGAACACGGGGTGCAAACCGTGTCAACAGGGGCGGCAATATCAATATCAATCTGGAGCTTTCACTTGAGGAAATGCATTCAGGTGTTTCAAAAACCATAAAATACAAGAGATATGAGACATGTCCAAAGTGCAATGGAACAGGTGCTGAAAGTGAATCTGATCTTGAACAATGCCCGGATTGTAATGGTTCAGGCCAGAGAAAGGTACGCAGTCAGTCAATGTTCGGTACTGTAGTCAATGTCGGCACATGCCCCACATGTCAGGGTTCAGGAAGGGTAATAAAGAATAAATGCAGTAAATGTTTTGGCGAAGGAAGGATTAAGAAGGACCACAAGGTAAAGATTGATGTACCTGCCGGGGTTTCTGATAATTCTTATATGAATCTCAAGGGAGAAGGCAATGCACCATCCGGCAAGGGTGTTTACGGTGATCTCCGTGTTATTTTCAAGGAAAAGGCCAATGACAGATTCTTAAGGGACGGTGATAATCTTCATATGCAGATTACAATATCCTATCCCGATGCAGTGCTGGGTTCTAAAGAGACCATTAAAACCATAGACAGCAAAAAGGTAAAACTCAAGATCCCCTCAGGAACACCTGCAGGCAAGATATTTGTATTGAAGGGCAGGGGTATGCCCAATGTTAATACAGGCAGAACAGGTGATCTGTTCGTAAAGACCAATATTGATGTACCAAAGAGACCGTCAAAGAAGATGAAGGAACTTATCAAGCAGATGAGAGACCTGCAGAATGAGTCATAGAAATGTATTTTATGCCGGAAAAGAAAATGATTGTTTCAAATTATCCGGTGATGAACTGCATCATGCAGTCAATGTAATCAGAATACCCACCCCCGGCAGAATAAATTTTACAGACGGTTCTGGTGTGTTGTATGAGGGTATTCTCATGCCTGACGGCACACTGGTTGATGTGGCTGAAATAGAGTCGGATGAATCGGAAATTATCAATATACTATTCGGTATATGCCAGAAGAGCAGAATGAGGATTATTCTGGAGAAATGCACTGAAATAGGTGTCCATGAGTTCATACCTCTTATTACCCTAAAGAGCAGCAAATATCCCCTCAATACCGGAAGAGCTGATTCCATACTGAAATCCGCAATAAAACAGTCAGGCCGGTTTATCAAGCCCCATTACAGAGAACCTGTCAAACTGGAGGAAATCCATCCTGATTATTGTGAGAATGCGTATTTCGGTTCAATTAAAGGGAAGAATAGAGGCATTGAACCGGATTTTTCAAGACATATCAATATCTTTATCGGACCCCCGTCCGGTTTTACTGAAGAAGAGGAGAGATTCCTCGTCCAAAGGGGCATTAAACCATTCCATATCAATACTGCTGTACTCAGAACAGAGACATTTGCAGTAAGCAGTATTGCGATTATCAAATATTTACAGGGAGTTAAAAATGAATGATTGCTTGTTCTGTAAAATCATATCAGGGGATATTGACTCAGATAAGGTCTATGAGGACCAGTATGTCTATGCTTTTAATGATATCAATCCCCAGGCACCGGTTCACATACTGATAATACCCAAAAAGCACATTGAGTCCATCCATAAGGTCTCTGACAGTGATAAGCCCTATATAGACGCAGCCATCAGTGCAATACAGAAGATTGCATCTGACAATGGCCTGGACAATGACGGATACAGAGTAGTGACAAATCACGGCAAAAGAGCAGGCCAATCCGTCTTTCACCTGCATTTCCACCTCATGGGAGGCAGGGACATGCAATGGCCTCCCGGATAAGGGACGGTGGTTAATTTCGTCAATTTAAGTATATGTCACGATATACTTGACAAATATATCACAAAATATATAATATTTTTATGCCTAGAAGAGGACGGGTCAATAAAAAAGGGAATTATTACCATATAATCAGCAGAGGTCAGAGGAAGAATCCTCTGTTCTTCTCCAATGATGATATGGATGTCTATATCAAATACCTTAAGGAAGAATTGGAGCATTTGGATATTGAACTCATTGCCTACTGCCTGATACGTAATCATGTCCATATATTGGTAAGGGTAATTGATGATCCCATATATAAACTGATGCATCCTCTCAATACCCGCTATGCATTGTATTTCAACAATAAATATGACACAGTGGCCCATGTATTTCAGGGCAGATACAAATGCATACCTGTAACAGATGAGATATACCTCTATACTGATGTCAATTACATTAATTTTAATGCTGTCAAACATGATATTGTTGATAATATTGAAGAATACAAATATACCAGTTACTATTGCTATATAGAGCAAGATTCAAAATGTCTAGTCCCTGTAACTATTCCGCATTTCCCTACTAAAGAGCTGTTTGATATTGATGTTATCTTTCATGAAGATGAGGGATATATTGGCACAGAAGAGGATTACAGAGCATTTGAGAAACGGTCTGACGGCAGACAGAATTCAAGAGACAGGGACAGAACATCAAGGAGAGCTGTCTTAAGGCAATTACTCGTTGATGCATTGTCAGAACATGATACAACATTACAGGAAATACATAGGAATAATTATTCTAATGTAAATAGAAAGATCAATAGAGTAGTGAAAACCTTATATAATAAGGGTTGTACACAGTCAGAGATTGCCAGATTACTCAGTTATACACGTGCAGGAATACATAGAATCATAAAAAATACTTAAATTGACAAAATTAACCACCGTCCCCTATCATTGTGCAAATATTTCCTTAGTATGCAAATAATGCATGTGTCTATAATAACTTGACAAATCGCATTCTCTAACTTATATTATATTAGCGCTTACAGACAAGATTGATTGGCATATAATTTGCTATTTAATTGACAATATATACAGGAGGATAGATGAAAAAGTTAATTTTATTCACAATACTGATTCTTTCAGTGATTCTTAGTTTCTCAAATACAGTGCATCTCAAGGTAGCGGAATTTGACCCGCTTATGAATGTACCGGATTTCACTAAAGAAGGTCTTGAGAAAGATGCAGTAAAGGGCGATTACGAGTATTTTCTAGTGCAGTTCAACAGTAAGATAAACAGTTTTCACAGGAATCAATTGAAATCCATTGGAGCGGAGGTATTTGACTATATACCGGACAATGGATTCATAGTGAAGCTTACTCCCGTGCAGTTCAATGAACTGAAGGGCAAAGAATTTGTGCGCTTCATGCAGATATGGCAGCCAGCATACAGGATATCGCCCAATCTGATATACAATAAGCAGGAGCCTATGAAGAATGAGGAAGCTGGAGTCATCAAGCTCACAGTAAATCCCTTCAGAGGAGAAGACCCACTTGAACTGAGATCATCTCTTGAGAGCATTGAAGGTGTGAAGATACTGAAAGGCAAGAGGATGTTCAGGATAGCAGTACCTGCAGAGAAGACAGAGGATATTGCCAAGGCAATAGCCAACATGCCTATGGTTTACTGGGTTGAACGCTCATATCCACAGGAGCTTCACAATGCTTGGTCCAGATGGATAATGGATACATTTGATACACTCAATATGAGTAATGGCAGCGGTGCCTGGTATGGCCAGTTTTCTCTCTCCAGTGCAGTTGACTCTGCGCGTATGCAGTTATATGCAAATGCTCTCCATGGCCAGGGACAGATAATAGGAGTTGATGACACTGGTCTTGACTGGGATAATCTCTACTTCTATGACCCTACGGAGAGTGTTGTATATGATAAAGACGGTAATGATGTATGCGAAGCAACAAATACAAATCACAGGAAGGTTGTTGCCTATAATGCTTATGCAGACACATTTGATAATAATGACAGTGGTCACGGCAGCCATACATCAGGCAGTGCAGCTGCTGATTCACTGGGCTCTGACTTGCTCAATTCAGGCATACTGCCTTCAGGCAATGGCATGGCGGGACTAGCGAAACTGGCATTTACAGACCTTGAACCCTCAGGCGGTGGACTGGATCTCCCGGCAGATATAGGTGACTTGTACAGATGGGCATATTCAGCAGGAGCTAAGATCACGACATCATCATGGGGTTACAGTGCAGGCGGACCAGGCAATTACACTCAGGATGCCCAGAATGTTGACTGGGTGGGATGGAATAACAAAGATCTCTGTATGTTCCGCTCAGCAGGCAATTCCAATACAGGCGGTATGTTCTCGTCAGCTGATTCAGTCAACAGTCCGGCAACAGCAAAGAATATTGTAACTGTAGGTGCAACTGAATCGGGTTTCGGAGATGGAACATCATGGAATACAGTTGGTGTAACGAGCAGAAATGAACTCCTTGATGTAGCTGAATTCTCTTCACACGGTCCTACTGCAGAAGAACAGATGAAACCTGAGCTCTGCGGAGTAGGGGGCTGGTATATATGGTCAGTGGATTCAGATGGTGATCTGACATCAAATAATGCAGGTCTTACATATATGGGCGGCACATCCATGTCAACTCCCACAACAGCAGGATTTGGAGCCATAGTCCGGCAGTATTATGAAGAGGGTTGGTATCCATCAGGAACAAAGATTTCCGGTGACGCTTTTGCGCCCTCAGGAGCACTTGTCAAGGCCACACTTATTAATTCAACAAGAAACAGCCCGGGAGCTTATTCAATAGATGACATAAATAATTCAGGCACTCAGAATGCCCCATCAATGGGACAGGGCTGGGGCAGAGTGACAATGGCTGACGTTATATACTTTGACGGTGAAACAAGAGATCTGTGGCTTACAGATGAGACAACAGGATTCTCTTCAGCAGGTGAGAGCCATACATATACAATAAACACAGGCCCGTCAACCGCAGAGTATATAAAGGTTGTGCTTGTATGGACTGATTATCCTGCAGGTGTTTCCCCTTCAACAGTAGTGGTCAATGACCTTGACCTTGAGGTGGATGCAAATTCAAGCACGTATTTAGGCAATGTATTCGGCACGAGTGCCCGTTCAGTAACAGGCGGCAGTGCAGATACAAAGAATGTGCAGGAAGTTGTGTGGCTTGACGCAGTACCCAATTCATCAATAACAATAAGGGTCAATGCAAGCAATATACCCAATGGTCCGCAGCCTTACGCACTAGTTGCAACAGGCGATTTCCAGACAGCATCCACTATTAAGTATGAGTCAAGCACTGTGCTTGACAGCCCGACACCTGTACTTACAGACGGAGCCCTCAACAATGGTGAGATTACGGACATTGATGTTACTGTCAAGAATTACACAGGTGCTCAGCAGAATACAGTAACAGGAGAATTGCAGACATCTTCAAGTTATGTAACAATAACTGATAATGCAGCCAGTTTCGGCAATATGGCTGACGCTGCAACAGCAACAGGCACATTCACAGTGGATGTTGCAGATAATACCCCTGACGGTCAAGTGATAGACTTTGACCTGCTTGTTACATATAACGGTATAACAGATACTTCCAATTTCTCACTTACAGTATCAGGCGTGAGCTACGTATCTGCTAGTGCTGATTCTGTTGTATTTGATTATCCCAAGAAATCAATCAAGATGCTTTCACCTGACGCAAAGGATATTATTTCATACGATACTTTACAGTATGACAATTACCCGACTGAGGATGTCCAGTCACAGAGCAGTGATTACTGGGGTGTCTATTTCAATCCCGCAGCCTCATGCTCACTGAAAACAGTTGAATGGGGAAGAAACAATGGCTCAAACGGAGCAATGACTGACACTATATTTATAGCACAGGATAATGCCGGTGCTCCAGGAACAATAATTGACACATTCACATACGGAGTGCCTTCAGGCAATAATGGTCTTGTTTCACTTAATATGGACGGGCCCCAGATTGACGGACCTTTCTGGATTCTACTTTATGCCCAGACAGGCCGCATTCAAGGTCCTTCAAGACAGGCTTATATGATAGAAGATAATGCAGGAACAGGCAATTCATACACATCCACCTCAGCAACAGGCACATGGGACGACTATGCAGGCGGAGATCTTGTGATAAGAGCAGGAGTTGGTTATCTCACAGCACCAACCGATTCAGCAATGCTTTACATAAGCAACAATGACCCCGCATCTGTAAAGGATATAAACATCACAGATATTCAAATAAAGAACAATGCATCATGGCTCAATGTCAGCCCGACATCAGGCAGTATTGCCCAAAATGACTCCATAGGCATCAATATTTATATTGATACTGTTGGACTTCTCAATCAAAGATATGAGGATACACTGCTTGTTTATACAGATGCTGATTTTGAGAAAGCTGTAACTTTAGAAATTCCTGTAATTATCTCAGGTGATTACATGACAGACATACAGTCAGTCAATCTGTCAGTCAAACAAGACGGCAGTGACGCGCTTATTACATGGAAAGCAGGCAAAACCGGCAGTTATGTTGTTTCAAGATCAAATACAGAAGGCAGCAGGAATATCATAGCCAATATCAATGCAGGTGAGGGTCTGAATAAATACAGGGACAAATCACCATCGGAGATGAATTACTATTCTGTAGGACGCATTGAAGGCAACAGCATTGTCTGGTCCAATGCATCACTATTATACATGAAGCCTATGATTGACAGACTGTCAGTCAAAAATACAATCGGCTCAGTACTCCCTGATGTATATTTCCAGACATCAGACAGCAAGGAAGTGCGTCTCACACTGCTTGATATAACAGGCAGACAGGTTATGACATTGTTCAATGGCTTTGCCGAGGGCAACAACAGGTTGAATATTCGTGAGAATATTCCCTCAGGCATATACTACATACGCATGACAACCCCTGAAAAGAACTTCTCAAAGCGCATTACAATAGTCAGATAATATATAATAAACAGGGAGCCTGCAGGCTCCCTGTTTCCACTCTTATTATAAATTCCGCATTCATATCATTCCTTATTGTAGTTTTATTCTTGCAAATATGATTGTATATCATGCCAATCACTCCATTATATTGACTGTTATTACAATGAATAAAGTAATCTTCTGAAAGTAGTGTAAAATAGTTTCTGTAAAATGTATGGTCTTGAAAAAGAGGCGGGTCATTGATAACCTAACTAAATAAATAAATTAAAAAAGGAGGTTAACATGACCCGCAGAAAAGATTATAACACAGAAATAGGAATAAGTGAAGTGGAAGGATTATTCAATGACAACTCAGACATGTTAAGACAGATGCTGCAGAATATGATACAGGCAATACTTGAAGAAGAGATTGTGGAGTATTTACATGCAGGCAAATACGAGAGGACAGAAGATAGGAGAGGTCAGAGGAACGGCTATAAACCGCGAACAATAAATACAAGGGTAGGCCCGCTGGAATTACAGAAGCCGCAATCCAGAGACAGCGGATTTGACACAAAACTGTTTGAGAGATATCAGAGGAGCGAGAAAGCCCTGAGACTGGCACTTATAGAATCCTATATACAAGGCGTAAGCACCCGTAAAACAAAGAGAATAACAGAAGAATTGTGCGGAACGGAATTTTCAGCAACGACAATATCCAATTTAACGAAGAAACTGGATACTGAACTGGAGAAGTTCAGGAACAGGGATCTATCGGGAAAAGAGTACAAATATTTAATGATAGACGCGAGATACGAGAAAGGCAGAAAGAGAAAGAACGGGGCAATAGTAGACAGAGCAGTATTGGTAGTAGCAGGAATAACGGAGAAAGGCTACAGAGAGATAATAGGAGTGGATGTGGCAAATCTTGAGAGTGAGGGTACCTGGTCAGAGATATTCCGGTCAATGAGAGACAGGGGGCTTCACGGAGTTGAGTATATAGTAAGTGATGCGCATAAGGGGATCAAGAAAGCGATACAGAAAGAGTTTACAGGGTGTAAATGGCAGAGATGCAGAGTACATTTTGTCAGAAACATTCTTAATCAGATCAAGAAGAAAGACACCCATATAATCTTAAAAGCATTGGACTATATATTTGAATCGGATAGAATGGACCAGGCAAGAAGCAGGAAAGAAAGAGTTGTAGAATATCTTGAGGATATAGACCCGAAGATAGCATCCAAGATAGATGAAGAGATAGAGGAGACCTTGACAGTATTGACTCTGCCTAAACCCCACAGGAAAAGAATGAAGTCAACGAATATGGTAGAAAGATTGAATGAAAGGTTAAAGCAGAGAACAAAAGTAGTTAGGATCTTTCCCAATGATGAGAGTTGTCTGAGATTAATAACGGCTTTACTAAAAGAGGTGCATGAAGACTGGATAACGGGCAGAAGATATCTGATAATGGATGTTGAAGATGAAATACATGATAATCATGAAGAAAATGAAGATGAAGCATGGCCTTTTGAACTGGAAAAAGTACTGAAGTAAGTGGGTTATACAATGACTAATTTACAGAAACTACTTGACACGATCAGTTGCATCTCAATTAATTCTGCTGCTCTGTCCATATTATAGTCAATGAAGAAGTTGAAAATATCTTTCTTGTATAAATTATAGACCAATCCCCCTATGAATCTATGAAATTCCTCATCTTCAAAAGGGACTCATCATTATGCCAGATTTCATAAAGGTCATCATTTTCATGATATTCAATATCTATATAAAGGCTAGGATATTCTTTCTTTATTTTATCCATTGCTTCAATCACATTTCTATTCATGCGAACATCCTCTATATAAGATTATACTCTTTTCTTTCAGCATATTCAGCCGTTTTCTTATTTTGTTTTGCTTTTATAGTTAGATTTCCCATCTATTTTAGATTTCATTTATTCAATAAAATTTGTCAATACCCTCTCCCATCCCCATCCGGAATTTGTTTTAGGGTTCAAATTGTCGAACCACTACGATTTTATCATATCGCACGGAATTGACTCGTGTCCCGTGTCTCGCGTCTCGTGTCTTTCTTTTCATCCCCACTCCTTCCTCTCAATATATTCAAACGGAATGTCTTTATTTATAATCTCACTTATGATTTCTTCTATTATACTTTTGAATTTACTATGTATGTCTTCATTATAATAGATGGGGTTATCCTCTTTATCCTTAAGATAATATATTGTATTGGGTTGCCTCAGCGAGTATATGCCGAGATTAACGTCATAATCCCTGTAGTTCAGTTTATTTTCGTCATCTGTGCTGTCATGTTCATATGCAATATATCCGTAGAAAAGTAGTTGAACTATCTTGTCATAATTATTTCCTTCTTTCCAAGCGTCTAAATTAATTAACTCCTCTTTATTTCTGATAATCAGATCCGTGTCCTTAACAGTTCCTGATTTATAGTCCATAATCCGCAGTGTATTGGCCTCTTTCTCAACCTCAATTCTGTCAAAAATACCAAACAATGTCATCTCGCTGCCATTTACATTGATAGGTGCATTCATTCCAACTTCCATATCCTTCAGTATTACTTTCTGATGAATTCTACTGATGTCTTGCTTGATGAAATCATGAAGCATCTTAACAACTGCCTTTTTCATTATATAGGGTTTGCCCTTACCTGTGTTAACTTTATCACCAAACCCCTCTACTGCAAGAGAATCAAGATAATCTTCATCCATGTTGATAAGTGATTTATCAAATGCTTTGCCTTTCTGGGGACTATACAGTTTTCTAAGAACCTCATGGGCTGCTGTTCCGATTTCCATGACACCCACTTCATCAATTTCACTCTCATCCCTTATACCAATAACATATTTCATGAAATAATCCACGGGATTTCTTATATATGTTGCTATTCCGGAGTACGAGAAACTTTTCTTCTTGATTATTTTAATCATCTCATCCGTTTTTTCTATTTTATCAATACCTTTGGGATTACCTGCATTGGTCATGTCCGGAATCGGTGTGAAATTTTCTTCACTGAATATGCCATTGGGCCTGTTTTCCCATTTTAACTGTTCTATAAACCTGCCTGCTTCTGTATAGTTCTCATCCCCGGATTTTGCATAAGTAACTATTGATTCCCTCGTATCTAACAGCAATGTATAAAAATAGTAAGAGAACAATTTATCATTATCCCTGTATGTAGGCAGATTCCAGTCAGGATGAGTACGAACATCAAAAGGTATGAATGAATTTGCTCTTTTCCCTTTGGGGATAATCCCTTCATTAACAGACATGATAACCGTCTTCTCAAAATCCAAGCATCTAGTCTCCAGCATACCCATAATCTGAAAATCTTGCAGGGGATCGCCTGAAAAAGGCACATTCACTTCTGAAAGTACATTTGTTACAAGTGAATCGAGTTTCCCCGGTTTATTGCTGCTGAGTATATTCTTTTCACAAGAAAATAGTGTAATCAATCTGTTGAACACATTTACCATTTTTATAATGATACTCTCTTTCAATTCATCTCTTTCATCATCCTCTCCGGAGGACTGGAATATCTTTACCAGATATTGAAGTATCTCAACCGGCTCTTTCATTTCACCTGATGAATCATACCAATTAAATATATATGCCCAATTATCACTATCATGAAAATCATCAAACAATTTATCCGGAGTGACATACATCTCCTGAATACTTGCCAATCGTCCTCTGACAGCATATTTCTTTCCGCCCAGTGCTCTATTGGCATATTTGTTCTCAAGAAGATTAAGGATATCCTTCCTGTTGAAACCATTCGCATTTTTATTCACATGAAGCTGCATTATTGATTTATAGAACATAAATGCGGGCGTCATCTGGATAGGATAACCCATTGTGATATTTATTTTCTCCACATAGTCCGGTATACCATTGACAGCAGGCAGCATTAATGATTCATCGCAAAGAACCACAGAGCCCTTTCCTTCCTCAAATTCATCAGCAAGTATCTTTATCTGATCGGTGGGAAGCGAGTACTCATGAATTCTGACACTCTCATTCCGGCTGCAGTCTATTGACTGCGCATAATCTGGCCATTTCTTTAAATGCTTGTTGATAAAATATGCTGCTTCATGATTATTATCAAGCAGCAGATCGGGTATATTGAAGAGCAGGTCAACATCGGTCTTTTTAATTAACGCGTCAATAATCTGTTTTTCAACAGGTGTCAGTATATTAAATCCGGCGAATATAATATTCTGCGGTAATTCACTGTTTTCAATGCTGCTTAATGCCTCCTTGTAAATCATTCCCCTGTAGCCTGTTCCTTTACTCTTGAGAATATCATTCAATTCAACATATATATCCTTGAATATTTCCATTACATTGAAATATTTATCGGCAAATCCGCCTTCTCTGTACTCCAGTTCTGCAATTTCTTTTAAATTATCCAGCTGGTCTACACTGACCTCATACATATCAATATCATTGAAATCAGTAAGTATTATTGAAAAAATCGGCAGAAAACTGTCAAAATCTCTGCTGTCCTCCGCTTTCTCTGAGTAAATTCTGTATGCATAGAGAGCAAGATTAAGATGCTCCTCACCGGCCATATTGCTCATTTTGCCCGCAAACTGCTCCATTGTTATGATATCGGGGAGTATCATCGTCTTTCCCGCATTTTTAAACTCTTCTCTTAGATACACACACGCCCTCTGTGAAGGCAGTATTATCGCTGTGTTCTTTGTATCATACTCCATTGCCTTACTGTAAACCTGACGCAAAAACCTCATGCTTTCACCTCCTGCAGTTTCTTGTCAGTTGTATAGGCAATAAATCCCCTCGCGTCATAGCCCATGTCCCCATAGGCATCCATGTACTCTCTTACCTGCTTCTCATACTCATCCTTATGCGCGCCTGTCTTATAATCAAAGATAAGCACTTCATTATCCTTAATCATAACCCTGTCCGGCCTCTTTATCTCACTTTTAAACAATATATTTCTCTCATTGAGTATTTCATAATTCTTATCAAACATTATTTGAAATTCTTCACTACTTACAATATCATTCAATTTGCTTATGTACCCATCAGTTTCTTCAGAAGTGATTGCGCCTTCCCTTATCAGCATAGATACGGCTTCTTCCACATCTTCTTGTGATTCAATTTCCGAAAATACCTGATGTATTATTTTACCTTCAACAATTTGCTGGCTCTCCCTGCTCTTTTCAATAATATATCTCATCTTCCTCTCAATGAACATATGTTCCTTGTGACTGACAACAGTGAGTTTCTGTTTGCCTTTTATTTCCCCGGGTTTTTCAATAGCACCTGCTTCCGCTTTTTCCCCTGCGGAGCATATTTCAATCATATAATCGTTATCATTCATGTGATTAATTCCATTTTCTTCTTTTATATGCTCAAATGCACGCGTCAAAACCCTCTCTACAGAATAATATCCATCATTTATCTCACCCTTTTTGGATTTCCTGCTGCGCGAAAACACATAGAGTTCCTTTTTT
>JAWOBN010000034.1:0-6983 GCA_046484245.1 bacterium
CTTGAAAGGGTCTATTATCAGAATGTGATTGATGAGAATAATGGCGGCATAGAACAGCTGAGAAAAGACGAGAAGAAGGCGCCGGGCTTACATACACCGGAGGCTGAAGAGTATCTCAATGAAGTGTTGGATATTGCCCGGGGACTGGACAGTTTCATCAAAAACAATATTGCTCATTACTTGACTCAGAAGATAGTCCTGAAGAGAATCTACGGGAATTTACTCTATGAAAGGGTCAATGATTTCACTGAGAGATATCAGGAAGAAAACGGCATTATATTCATTGATGAACTGAATCATAAGATATCCCAGCTCTTTGAAGGGGAGGGCGAGGTGCCGTTTGTCTATTTCAGGATGGGGGAATCATTCAAGAAATACATGATAGATGAATTCCAGGATACATCCATGGTGCAATGGAAAAACATATATCCGCTTGTAGAGAATGCAATGGCAGAGGGAGAGAAATCCATTACAGTGGGCGACCTCAAGCAGGCAATATACAGATTCAGGGGCGGCAGCACAGAGGTGATGTCAGCACTGATGAATAATCCCATTGTTGAAAGGGAGAATCTTGAATCCAACTGGAGGAGTGATACCAATATCATTGCACTCAATAATTATTTCTTTACAGGCATACTCCAAAACACAAAGTTTGTCCCTGCAAGCATATATGACGCGGAAAATGTGAAGCAGCGTCATAAGAAGAATGAATTTCCTCAGTTTTCAGATAAGAATAATGCCGGTTACTGTGAACTGAATCTGATTAACAAAGACGCTGACATGAAGAAACTGATGCTTGAAGAGGGCGAACTGGTGAAAATCATCAGGGACATTTTATCCAGGGGATACAAGCAGTCGTCTATAGGCATACTGGTCAGGACAAACAGTGAGGGCAATGAGATCGCTGAACTCCTGTCATCAGAGGACAAAGACGTGAGGGATATTAAGATACTTTCTGCTGACACACTCTTTATCAAGGACAATCCATTTGTTGATTTTATAGTCAATGTGCTTAAATACAGTTTAGACAATACGAGTAATGAGGCGTTTGTACGGCTTATCCATCTCTGGCAGGATATAGGCAAAACAGAAGCAGGGTATGAGAGTGCCCGGGATTTTGTTATTAAGACATTGATTGCAAAGAATAAGAAATATTTTGCACTCAATAAGGATGATAGGGAAGAGGCAATGAAACTTCTCTGGGGCGGGGACGCATATTCAAGTTACAGAGACAGAATCAGTGCAACAATAAACAGTGTGAGTGTCTATGAGAGTATTAACCTTATTCTGGAGATAATCATTAATCCGCTGTGCAGGGATTACAGCCAGTCCATTGCCCATATCACGAAACTGAGGAATACTGCCTTCAGCAGAATGAAGGAGGAGAATACATTCAATTTCCTCAAATACTATGATGAGTACAGGGATGAACTGAATATTCCTGCTCCTGCAAGTAAAAATGCAGTGACCATATCAACAATTCACAAGGCAAAGGGGCTCCAGTATGATGTGGTTATTGTGCCGTTTGCCAAGTGGAATAGCAAGAAGAACCTCAAGAATGAATACTTCATATACAATGACCCGAGGATTGCTGTGCAGTACGGTGATTTGAAGAAGGATTACTTTGAGCATTTCAATGATAATGCAAAGATGAAGAAGGATAAGTCAAAGGAGGAGACATTCTTTGATGATATCAATCTGCTCTATGTGGCAATGACAAGGGCATGTGAGGAACTGTATGTGTACTCCAATACGGATGATAAATTCGCGGAAATGGATACCATTGAAAGAGTATTCACCAGTAAATTCCTGGAACTGAAGGAAACGGGAGTTGAATTGGAAGAAAAGGAGACCCATGAACAGATAAGCATAGGCAGCAGAAGAACAGTTGAAAAGGAAGAGGTACAGCCGGAGAAATCAGTGCAGCGGCTCACTGCATTCAGTCATAAAGAGCATATGTTCATAGACAGGCAGATGAACTATATAATAAACAAGCACAGGCCTGAAGAGGAGAGCAGAACACACGGAAGGATTCTGCATGAGGCACTGGCCGGAATATTTGCTGAGAAGGATATTGAACCGGCAGTTCATGTGCTTCTGACAGAGGGGAAGATTACTGAAGATGAGGCAGATTCGTACATTAAGGAACTGCGGGATATTATAAAAAGCAGTGAATTTACCATTATGTTTGACAGGGATTATGAGGTGCTCAATGAGAGAAACATACTGTTCAAAGGCGAGATTAAAAGGCCGGACAGGGTGATGATAAGGGACAGCAAGGTGCTCATATTTGATTATAAGACAGGCGGCCATGAGGATGAGTATGAAAAGCAGGTGAAAGAGTACATGGATGCCTATGGGGACATGGGCTATGACGCGAGGGGATTTATTGCCTATACAGTTGACAAGAAACTGCAGGAGGTGACAGCATGAGGTTTTTACGTCAGGTTTACAGTAAGGCAATGGAGTATGAAACAAAGAACACAACAGTCATACTGCCGTCACAGAGGGCATGTGTTTATCTCAGGGAAGAGTTCAAGCAATCAGAGAAAACAATGATACTGCCTGATATAATGACAATGGAGCAATTCGCCGAGAATACGAGCGGTCTCAAACAGGAGGACAGTCTCAACCTTACCTTATGGGCATATAAGGTGTTTTCAAAGCATATTGAAGGCAGGGATTTTGAACAGTTCCTCAAGATATTCAATATAATGATGACTGATTTCAATGACATTGATATGTATGGTGTTGGGATTGACCGGTTGAATAATCTTGCTGAAATAGCTGAACTGGAATACAGGGAAGGCGGTTTTGCAGAGAAATACTTCAATGTGATGGAGGTATTCAAGGATATCTACACTGAACTCAATGCGTTGCTTGATAAGAGACAGACAGGCTACAGGGGCATGATATACAAGAAGGCATTAAGCAGTATTGAAGACAGTGATTTGCCGCAGAATATCATATTTGCCGGATTCAATATACTGACACCTGTTGAACAGCAGATTATAGATGCATTGATTAAAAAGACCGATGTTGACCTGCTCTTCAATATTCCCGGCTCACTGCTCAGCAGCAATCATGAAGCAGCGTATTTTATCAATTCCCATCTGGAGAAATGGCCTGATAATGCAGTGAACTATGACTGCAGCAATAATGAGAAGGTGAAGATATACGAATATTCACTGCCCACTGACCAGGTGAAAGTGTTTGACGAAGAGGCGCGCAGCAATACAGCAGTGGTGCTCTGTGATGAATCAATGATGATTCCTGCAGTAAAGGGCTTGCCTGAAGAGATAAAGAATATCAATATTACAATGGGCTATCCACTCAAAATGACAACTGTATTCATGCTTTATAAGGCAATAATGCAGCTCCATGCCAATAGAACCCCGCAGGGCTATTACAGGGACGATATACTGAATCTCATTGAGAATAAATACGCAAAAAAGAAACTCTCAGGCAGATTGAATGTTGTCAGGTCAAGAATGAGGGAAAACATGACCAGTTATATTGAATTGAATAAAATCTTTGGCGGATTTGAGGACAATCAATTCATTCAGGATGTATTTGACTGGTATGACAATGACACTATCAAGGGATCGCAGTACATACTGAGAAAACTGATTGATTTGATGGAGAGCATTGGAGCAGAGGAGAGCAAAGTAGTGCCGGCAGAGAGCAATATTGTGACAATGATAAATACATTCAACAGAATTCTCACATTATTTGAAAATAACAGTGATATATTGAATTATGACAATCCCGGTAAACTGGATTCACTGATTTCCAATGTTATTGCAGGTGCATCTGTGCCATTTTCAGGAGATCCGCTCACTGATTTTCAGATAATGGGAATGCTGGAGACACGCTGTCTGGATTATGAAAAGACAATAATAATGTCTGTCAATGAAGGCATCATCCCCAAGGGCAAGAGGTCAAATTCATTCATACCATTTGATGTGAGAAGAGAGTGGAAACTCCCGACATACATGGACTCGGACAAATTGTTCTCATACTACTTCTATACATTGCTCTTAAACAGTAATGAAACAGTGATCACATTTGCCAAATCGGATGATGAGAATTACTCTGAAAGAAGCCGGTTCATTGAACAATTGCTCTGGGAGATAAGGAAAGGCGGGCTCTTTGAAGGGCTGATTGACAAGGAGAGTCCCATTATTGAAGACAGTGTGGATGTGGATAATACAAGGGGACTCAAAATCATAGAGAAGACAGATGATATTATTGAAAAGATGAAAAGCCGGTCTTTCTCGCCATCCAGCATATCACAGTATGTCAGGAATCCTGTGGATTATTATTTCAATTATGTGCTCGGTATAACAGATGACAATGACATTGACGCAGTGGGATACAGGGAGATAGGGACTGCTGCCCATGATGCACTGGAGAAGATAATGGCCGGTCAAGCCGGTGAGACATATAATGGGTCTAATGTCAATATGGACAAGCAGTACATAGAAAAACTCATTGAAGAGAGTTTCAGGAATAATAAGATCAGTGACAGCAGCAGAGGCAAACCCTATGTGATGAAAAGGGCAATCAGGGAAATGGTTGTCAATTTCCTTGAAGAAGACAAGAAGCGCTCACATGACAAGATCAAGATCATGGAACTGGAAAAGGGCAAGGCAGCACCAATCACTGTCAATGACATGGCGGTCTCCCTTTACGGCAGATTTGACAGGATTGAGGAGAATGACAGCAATATAATCATAATGGATTACAAGAGCGGTAATGTAAATAACAGTGACCTCAGTATTCCGGAGATAGATGACCCTGAGACAGACAATGTGATAGATATAGAAATATGGAAAGATAAACTGAATGATGACAAGAAATTTCAATTGCTCCTATACGGGTATATTGCATGCAGACAGGAGGGTTGGCAGGACAGAGCATTCAATCTGGGCATATATTCATTGAGAACACCGGGGGAAGTTTATTATCTGCATTATTCCAGAAAGAAGAAACCGCTTGTATATGAAAAGGATAGCAAACTGGACAAGGCATTTGAAAGGATTCTGAGAGACATTATCAGCGAGATGCTTGATAAGGATATTCCATTTGAATATATTGAGAGGAAGGAGTGGTGGTAATTCAGTTTCAAGTTACAAGTAATCGCAGCGAAGCTGCTCACGTACAACGGAAAACGTACAAAGTACAACGGTTGAATGAAGAGCAAGAAGAAATTGGCTGTGATGAGCAGTCCAAGAATGATCGGATAGGATGTGGGCGGATAGAGAGATTGCTTCGCTAATGATTGGCAGGTAAGAAAACTCGCAACGACGGATAAGAATAATGAAAAGGATGTATGTAGGGGAGTGGTATTAATCCTCTCTAACGGAAACCGCATCACGCATCACGCATGACGATATTCGTAGGGGTTCAACAATTTGAACCCTGATCCCGGTTCACCCTTTTGGTTCTGCGCAATATCAGGCAAATACAAATTGCCTTGAAAATATATTAGAAAAAGAGTATAATGCTGATAGACAAAATCAATAAACATCAAAATTTGGATAAGTAGTGATAATTCTGTACATTGCAACAGGAACTTTTCTGCTTGTTTCTCTGATAAAAAGCAGGGCAAAAACCTTAGCAGCACTCAAGGTAGCATACAAACGGTTTACAAGCATATTGCCGGCATTCGGGATTATGCTTGTAGCAGTTGCAATCATATTGTCAATAATGCCTGATGATTTCATTGCCTGCACACTAAACAGATACAATATATTTTTATCAATCATCATTGCCTCAGCACTCGGCTCAATTACAATGATGCCCGGTTTCATAACATTCCCCCTATGCGGTATTCTATTGAAGGAAGGCGTGACATACATGGTTATTGCAGCATTCTCCACAACACTGATGATGGTGGGCATATTGACATATCCGATTGAAAAACGTTACTTTGGTGTTAAAATAACTCTCATAAGAAATGCTCTTTCATTTCTGACTGCAATCATTGTTGCAATAATTATCGGAATTGTATTCGGGGAATTGTTATGAAGCGCGAGAATATCATCTATTCTGCAATAGTAGCCCTGTTCATATCATTTATAGGGTTTTCCTATATATTGCAGCTCAATTTAGGCAGGGAGATGTATGTCAATTTCATAACCTTTGCCCTGGATATGCTGAAGATTGTCCCGTGTGCATTCATACTGATTGGCCTGTTTGAAATATGGGTGGACAGAAGCACTGTGGAGAGGCATCTGGGTCATGATTCAGGTGTGAAGCGTTATATATGGGCAATAATGCTTGCATGGACCAGTGTGGGCGGCCTTTATGTTTCATTCCCTGTTGCATATGCACTGTACAGGAAGGGCGCGGAACCCTCAATGATACTGACATATGTAGGGGCTTCAGGTATCTTCCGCATCCCCATGACAATCTTTGAAGCATCATTTCTCGGATTGAAGTTTACACTGATAAGGCTTGCTATATCCCTGCCCATGACAATCCTGGTAGCCGTACTGCTCGGCAGATATATGAAGAGGCATGATATACCAGTCAGAAAAGGGTAGAGAAGGGCAGCCGGGAATATACTTTGAATGACCCACAAATACACAGTACCATTGCCATCATAATAATCCGCATAATTCAAGTTTCAAGAAATCGGAATCTGAATAGCGGGTCAAGAAAGAACGTACAGCGGAAAACGGAAAAAGGATAACGACGGATAAGAATAATGAAAAGGATGTATGTCGGGGAGTAGTATTATTCCTCTCTAACGGAAAACGCATCATGCACTACGCATCACGATATTCGTAGGGGTTCAACAATTTGAACCCAATCAAAGATTATTGAATTCTGTATTTTCCTTATCAATCTATAATCAGGGAAAACTGAAAGAAGTATTGACATACACCATATATGATGTAAAATAAGACTATGAAGTTTCATGTTCTTTATTTTACAGATGAGAATGGTAAATGTGATATTGATGATTTCTTAAA
>JAWOBN010000105.1:0-18630 GCA_046484245.1 bacterium
CTCCTCAACAGTCACGTCCTGAGGTAGCAGGAAACATGATGAAAGTGACACTGCAAGAACTATTACTGTCAAAACTATTAATTTACTTTTCATAATGACCTCCTGTAATCATTGTTTTTTATAATTATATTATAATTCAGATTCAAGTCAATATTAATCAGAGAGTAAATTGACCAGTTCAGTGTAATCACTCACAATAAATCCCAGAACATTATCGGCTGTATGGATAATAACAGTGTGTCTTGCATTATAATTACTGAGGAAATGTCTTGAGGATTCCACTGATACAATGGAATCAATGTCAATGTCTATGGACGGCTTCATTATAATGGGGCGGAAGTAGAGTTTATTCTCAGTCAGTCCGATAAAACCGGTATTCTTGACTTTAGTATAATATTTCTCAGCACCTCTGTATGAAGCAGGTACTGGTTCCAGTAGTATCTTCCCGTCCATTCTCATCTCTGCTCTCAGGCCCATAAGGACTGCTGCTGCCTTTCTTCTGTAATAGATGTAAAACAGTATCAGTACAAGTGATATTATCAGTAGAATAAATAAAGCTGTTAACATATAATCATTATACAATATTAATGACAAGGGTCAATAAGAGAGTAGTGTAATAATGTCATCAGATGATATTGCCGGGGAATGTGAGGCTCACTGTGGTCAGCAAATTACCTGTAATTTGCGTGTTACAAAATTACAGGTAATTGCATTGGAATTATCTGCTGATTAAGCAGTTATGTCAACTTATAACAAAGTATTACATGAAGTAGAAGATAAACCCTACGCCTGCATTCATATCAAAATCTGTTGCAGGAATTATGTCAAGAATAGGTGATACCTCCAAAAATAATTCAATTGGTATCTCACTGAACATAAAACCTGCCCCGATATTGAATTTCACACCTGCATGCACATCATTACTGCTGTTCACATTGGCATCATTCGTCTTTACCCTGAATCCGGGACCTGCATATATAAAGAAGGGAACTTCAGAATCAGCGTCTCGGGCATAGTAGCGGAAATTATAGAAATAATCAAGACTTGCATACATCATACTGCCCGGTAGGTCATAAGCAAATGTAGCAGCCAGGGAATTTGAATTATTGAGATTGGTCTTCAGCCTTAATCCTGTAGGCACCCCTGCATAAATGCCTGCACCTGTGGTATATTCAGCATAAAGAGGGGCGGTGAAAATTATTAAGACTGCCAATACAATGATGAATTTTCCGATTGATTTTGTTTTCTCCATTACATCCTCCTGTCAATTGATTCATTAATATTATACAATAGAAATTGGGGAAAGTAAAGACAAATCTTAAAAAATCGTAAATTGATTTTGTCTATAAATAAGTGTGTATTGACAATGACAGGTTAAGGTGTCATACTGTAAATAGCATATTAGGGGGTGCAATGGAAATGGAGGATGCCATGCGCTTCAGTTATGCTAAAGGAACTATTTTTTTAGAACAAACAATTTTACTAGGAGAAATTATGAAGAAGTTCAATTTATCTTTTATTAGTCTATTACAAATCGCAGTGCTCACTATTTTATTGGTAGTAGGCGGATGTTCTATCAGTGAAACTGAAGACAATAACACAACTGCCAATATTGATCTTGGAACTGCAAATAATTATGTGATTCTCGCAAAATCAGGAGTCAGCACAACGGGAGCAACGGCAATTACAGGAGATATCGGTTTGAGTCCTGCTGATCAGACTTCACTGACAGGTTTCAGCGAGACAATGGATTCAACAAATGTATTCTCAACATCAACCTATGTCACAGGCAAAATCTATGCAGCTGACTATGCGGTTCCTACTCCTGCAGAATTAACAACAGCAGTCAGTGACATGGAAACTGCCTACACAACAGCAGCAGGTCTTTCAGACCCTGACTATGTGGATTTGGAAGCCGGAGAGATAGGCGGACTTACTCTTGAACCCGGGCTTTACAAATGGGGAACCGGAGTTTCAATAACAACTGATGTCACACTATCCGGTTCTGATACAGCCAGATGGGTCTTTCAGATAGCAGAAGATTTAACTGTTGCAAGCTCGGCAAAGGTGATACTGTCCGGCGGCGCTCTTCCTGAAAATATTGTCTGGCAGGTTGGCTCATCAGCGAGTTTAGGCACTGAGTCACACATGGAAGGCATTATATTAACAATGACTTCAATTGCTATGAATACCGGAGCTTCCATAAACGGAAGGCTGTTGTCTCAATCAGCAGTGACAATGGATGCCAATACTGTTAAGGAGCCGGGTAGCAAAACAGTGATTTCAGAATAGAACCTGATTAAATTGCATGCGGTTGTAAGACCACGCTCATTGCTTTAAAATACTCCGTTTAAAAACGGAGTATTTTTTTTGGGGTATCACACAAAATTGCCAATACACTTGAAATATCATTGAAAATAATCTATTATTCATCTTTATGCAAATTAAAGGAGTATCTATGGATAAACATTTTGATTACGGGGCAGCACAGAAAAAATGGAATAAGGTTTGGAGAGAGAAGAATGCCTTCCATTCAGAACCGGACAACAGGGAACCCTATACAATAGTAATACCCCCGCCCAATGTAACGGATATACTCCATCTGGGTCATGCCCTCAATAATACAATACAGGATATACTTATAAGATATCACAGGAATAAAGAATTCAATGCAGAGTGGATTCCCGGAACAGATCATGCAGGCATAGCCACACAGGTTGTTGTGGAGAAGAATCTGAGGAAAGAGGGCAGGGAGAGAAAGGATATGGGGAGAGAGGCATTCCTCAGTGAAGTGCGGCAGTGGGTTGACAGCAGGAAAAACAGGATACTGCAGCAGCTTGAGGGCATAGGAGCATCATGTGACTGGGACAAGAAGAAGTTTACTTTGGATGATGATATGTCAAAGGCAGTTGCAACTGTATTCAAACTCCTCTATGAAGAGGGATATATCTACAGGGGAACATATATTGTCAATTGGTGTCCTGCATGTCATACAGCACTTTCCGATGAAGAGGTTGAACATGATGAACAGAAAGGCAAATTATACTATATCAGATACCCTGTCAAGGATTCCGATGAATACATTACTGTGGCAACAACAAGACCTGAGACAATGCTCGGAGACAGCGGTATTGCAGTCAATCCCGAAGACAAAAAGAACAGTCCTATGATAGGCAGAACAGTGATACTTCCATTATTGAACAGGGAAATCCCTGTTGTTGCTGATGATTTTGTCAATATGGAATTCGGTACAGGGTTTGTCAAGGTCACACCTGCTCATGACAGCAATGATTTTGATATGGGCAAAAGGCATGGTCTTGAAGAGATTGTAATAATGGATACCAATGGCATTATCAATTCCAATGGCGGCAAATATGAAGGAATGACAAGGGAAGAGGCAAGACAGAGGATTATGGAAGACCTGAAGGATATGGGCCTTGTGGATAAAATTGAGGATTATGAGAATGCAGTCGGTAAATGCTACAGATGCAAGACAATAGTGGAGCCGTATCTCTCCGAGCAGTGGTTCGTTAAAATGCAGGATCTGGCTAAACCTGCACTGGAAGCATCCGCAAATGGTGATATCAACTTTTATCCTAACAGGTGGAAGGGTGTATATGATCACTGGCTTGAGAATATCAGGGACTGGTGCATATCAAGACAATTGTGGTGGGGGCACAGAATACCTGTATATTACTGTGATGAATGCAGTGAGGAATTTGTATCAGTGAATACCCCCGGAGAGTGCCCTCAATGCGGGTCAGAGGATTTCAGGCAGGATGAGAATGTTCTTGATACATGGTTTTCATCATGGCTCTGGCCATTCTCCACAATGGGCTGGCCTGAGAAAACAGAGGATTACAGATATTATTATCCCACAGAGGTGATTGTTTCAGCCTCAGAGATTCTGTTCTTCTGGATAGCAAGGATGATTATGGCAGGTCTGCACTTTACAGGCAGACTCCCGTTTAAAGACATATACATACACGGCACTGTAAGAGACAAGGATGGTGTCAAGATGTCCAAATCACTGGGCAATGGCATAGACCCCCTGGAGATAACAGAGGAATACGGAGCAGATGCACTGAGATTCTCAATTGTGTATATTTCAGGACAGGGCAAGGATCCCAATGTTGCAAGGAATACATTTGAACTGGGCAGGAATTTTGCCAATAAGATATGGAATGCAGCCCGTTTCATACTCCTCAATGCAGAAGAGGCAGTGATTCCCGAAGAACCCTTGACCAATGATTATTTTGACAAGTGGATTATCCGGAGACTCGCAGTACTTACTGATTCAATAGAAAGCAATGTTGCTTCCTACAGATTCTCCGATTATGCAAAAAATGTTTATGATTTTTTCTGGCATGATTTCTGTGACTGGTATCTTGAGATCATTAAGATTCAGAACAGAAGCATGGAAACAGCAATCTATGTTCTGGCTGATTTCCTCAAGTTGATAAATCCGCTGATGCCGTATATTTCAGAAGAACTCAATGAAATACTGGGCAGTGAGCGGATGATACATCAGAAAGCAATCAGCCGGCCGGCCGGGGAGATGGATAAGAATTTTGATGATATGGATTTATTCCGGGACCTCGTCTCATCAATAAGGAATATCATATCGGAAACAGGTATTAAGAGAATCCGTGTATATGCCGGTTCCGGAAGGGATTTCCTTGAGAAACACAAGAGTATAATCACAGAACTCTCCGGAGCTGAATCGCTTGATTTCATTGACTCTGCTCAGGTTAAGGGCATACCGGGCATATTCAGCGGCGGTATGATTTTCATTGCTGCTTCCGACATAGATAATATTGATGAACATATAAGGAAATATGAAGATGAGAAAGGGGAATTGGAAAAACAACTGAAAAAACTGGAAAAAACACTGTCAAGCAGTGATTTTCTCAATAAGGCGCCTGCTGATGTGGTAGAGAGGATGAAGGAGAAGGAAGAACAGTTCACTGAGAAAAAACAGCGCATAGAACATATAATCAATTCACTGAGGTGATGATTTGTCTGATACAATAAGAAAAGGCATTAAAATATTTCTCGCAATTACTGTTGTAACACTCCTCCTGCTTCTTATATTCACTGTGTCTGAAGATACCTTGCGGTCACTCAAAAAAATGGAGCCGGTGTATTTTATATATGCACTGATTGTACTTGCCATATATTATTATTTTGATGCACTGAAGATAAAGTTCCTTGCAAAGGCACTGGACCATGATATTCCGGTTATGACCGGCATTGATATAATAATAAGCGGTATATTCCTCGCTGCAGTGACCCCGTTTCAGACAGGGGGTCTCCCTGTTCAGATATTCATACTGAAGCAGAAGGATGTCCCTTACGGCGAAGGCTCGCTCCTCATATTCATGAGGGGTGTCACGGGTTTCTTCTTCTATGCACTTGCATTACCCCTGATATTCGGTTTATACGGTCATGTATTCTCCAATCTCATAGTGAGGAATCTTGTGCGTTATCTCCTCATTATTTACGGAGGAGGCATAGGCCTCATGATATTTGCCATATTTGCTCCGGACAAGATAATAAGACTGCTCTACAGAATTGATATATTCCTCAAGAGGATAAAATTGCTCAAATCGGACAAAGTCATCAATATAATCAAATGGTTTGAAAGTGAGGTTGAATTATTCCTCTCCGGACTCAAGCTCTTTTTCACCAAGAGGAAATTGTACATATGCCTCTCCCTCGTATTGACATTTGTCTCATTCATATTCTTCTATTCAATAGCACTCATTATTCTCTTCGGACTGGGCATTAAACCGACAAATCCCATTGAGATAATCAATCTGCAGTTCCTGCATGCATTCCTTGTTATGTTCATGCCGACACCCGGTGCAAGCGGTATATCAGAAACACTCTTTGCAACACTGTTCAGTTCTGTAGTCGGCAAGGAACTCCTCGGTATATACGCAATTCTGTGGAGATTCTTCACATTTTATTTAGGAGCGGGAATAGGGGCATTCATAACACTCAAAATAATAAACAGGTCCGGTAAATCCTATGATGAAATAAGGCAAGAGGAAGATCACATTGAGAAACAGGATTAAAAAAGGCATAGTAATATTCTTTCTTGCAACAGTCATAGCATACGGGATAATCATATTCTTCTTTTTGAGGGATGTGCCCCGCAATATCACATTGAGACCCGATGTTTTCCTGATCGGCGGTCTTCTGATCACATTCGCGGCAACACATTACTTCAATATACTCAGGGTTCATCAGCTGGCAAAGATATTTACAGACACCTTTGCATTCTCAGACAGTCTGCTGTTTACAATGGGCGGTATATTCCTCGGTCTTATCACACCCTTTCAGTCAGGAGGTATCCCGCTTCAGGTATATCTGCTTTCCAAACACAGGGTGAGCCCGGGTGAATCCACATCACTGCTTTTTATCAGGGGTGTGCAGTCATTTGCTGTCTTTGTAATTACAGTGCCCTTTACAATTGTCTTCTTTTCAGGTCTTTTCACAGGACAGCTTGTTGCAGGCCTGCTGCGCTACTTCCTTGTTTTCTATCTCACTATTGTGGCAGTGATTGTGCTGCTCCTCCTTTTCCCTGTATATCTGAAATCCTTGGTTGAGAGAAGATTGAAAGCAGGGAAACTCCGTTCAGCACTGATTAGAGTAATCGGAGAAGCCGGCAATTTCAGGGCAGGACTGTCAAGGTTCTTTACAACAGGCAAGAAACATATGCTGCTGTCAACACTCTGGTCAATGATTTCACTTTATGCATCCTTCTCAATGGCATATTTTATTGTACTGATGATGGGCGGGAAGAATGATTTCTTCCTCGCATTTCATATACAGATGCTGCTCACTTTTCTCCTGGCATTCGTGCCGACCCCGGGTTCAAGCGGTTTTGCCGAGGGGGGAGGAGCTGTGTTCTATTCACTGCTGATACCCAAATACTCAATAATTGCATATGTGTTTATATGGAGAACAATTGTTTCATACATACCGGCATTCCTCGGAATGATATCAATGATCGTTAAATTCAAGACAATATATGATCTGCCGGGCGAAAACAGTGAAAGAGTCAATGCTGACACGGATATAGAAGACAGGGGGGAAAAGGGTGCAGATGAAGAACTTGCCTGTGAGGAATAATGACAATTGAAATATATAAAATCAGAATGGAGGCATTATGGAAATGATTTATCTGGATAATAATGCAACTACAATGACTGACCCTGCTGTAGCAGATGAAATGAGACCCTATTTCAGTGATTATTACGGTAATCCGTCATCCATACACAGTGCAGGCAGTGAAGTGAAACTGAAGATTGAGGAGGCAAGAAGGAATACAGCATCCCTCATTGGTGCTGAGAAGGATGAGATTATCTTTACAGGCTCGGGTACTGAGAGTGACAATCTTGCAGTGAGGGGCGCGGCATATGCCAAGGCAGGCGCAGGAAGACATATCATAGTATCGGCAATTGAACATTCCGCTGTTTTAAATACCGCAAGAGCACTTCAGACAGAGGGTTTTGAAATAACCTATATCAAACCGGGCAAAGACGGTATTATTGACTGTCAATCACTTGCGGATGCATTGAGGGATGATACTGTGCTTGTTTCAATCATGCATGTCAATAATGAGACAGGTGCAGTGCAGCCCATCAGTGATATATCGGATATATTAAAAGAGAGGAATATCCTTTTCCACACAGATGCTGTTCAGAGTACAGGCAAGATGGGCTATGATGTCGGCAAATTAGGCGTGGATATGCTCACAGCATCAGCACATAAATTCCACGGCCCGAAGGGCATAGGATTCCTCTATAAGAAGAATACTGTTGCAATCAACCCTATAATCACAGGGGGCGGTCATGAGTCCGGCATCCGGCCGGGTACAGAGAATGTGCCCGGAATAATAGGCCTCTCCAAAGCCCTGGATATTGCCTCTGCAGGTCACAGTGAATTCAGCAGACGCATGTCTGAGCAGAGAAAGACAATGCTTGATATTATTTCTCAGAAAGTCAATGATTTCATCCTCAACACCCCCACTGAAAACAGTATGGAGAATACATTGAATCTCTCATTCCCCTATATTGAATCAGAAGCTCTTGTTCTGATGCTCTCTGATAAGAATATCATGGTGTCAGGAGGCAGTGCCTGTTCTTCATCAGAGGGTTCGCCGTCACATGTCCTGAGGGCAATGGGGCGTAAACCAAGAGAATCCGCCGGTTCACTGAGGATATCCCTAAGCAGATTCAATACAGACAGTGAGGTTGAGAGAGCTGCAGGTATTATAGCAGAATGTGTGAATAAATTAAGGAAACTGTCACCGGAGGCATAGGATGTACAATAAGAAAGTAATGGATTATTTCACCAATCCGAGAAATGCGGGGAAGATGGAGAGTCCTGACGGAGTGGGAAGAGCCGGAAACAGTGTGGACGGTGATGAGATGATCCTCTATCTGAAGATCAGGGATAACAGGATTACGGAAGCAACATTTCAGACATACGGTTGTGCAGCAGCCATTGCATCATCCTCAATGACAACAGAACTCCTCAAGAACAGGACACTGGAGGAAGCACTCTCACTCAAAAATGATGAGGTTGTTGAAGCACTCGGCGGTCTTCCCCCGAAGAAGGCTGAATGCTCTGTTCTTGCAGAAGATGCAATACGGAGAGCTGTTGAGGACTACAGGAGAAGGTCATGAAGGAATTTGATGAACTGTATGAGGTGATGAAGGTATTGAGAAAAAAATGCCCATGGGACAGGGAACAGACACACAGCAGTCTGAGGAAGTATGCAGTTGAAGAGGCATATGAACTCGTGGAGGCAATAGAGGACAATAACAGCAGCAGTATTATGGATGAACTTGCTGATATGCTCACCCAGGTGCTTCTCCATACTGCCATTGCAGAGGATAATGATGAGTTCACCATGACGGAGCTTCTGGATTATCACAGGCAGAAACTTGAGAGGAGGCATCCCCATGTCTTCGGGGAAGCAAAAGCTGACACATCCCGGGATGTGCTTAATAACTGGGTCAGTATAAAGAAAGAGGAAAGCGGGGTTGAGAGTATAATGGACAATATACCGAAACTCCCGGCACTGCTTCTTGCTGCAAAAGTCCAGAAGAAGGCATCAGTACGGGGATTTGACTGGCATTCTGTTACAGGGGTATATGAGAAAATTGAAGAGGAATTATCGGAATTCAGGGATGCCCGTACTATTGATCAGAAGGAGGAGGAATTAGGGGACATACTCTTTGCAGTATCGCATCTGGGGAATTTTGAGGGTATTGACCCGGAGACAGCACTTCTGAGAACAATAAAGAAATTCATTGACAGATTCAAGAATATTGAAACAGCCCAGAAAGATAATCCATCTCTATCATTGAATGAAATGGAAGAGATATGGAATCAGTCAAAGGACAGTGAATAAGAATTACTGTTCAGTTGACCTCTCTTCAGGGTTCATCTTTTTATCGGGATCCAGTCCCAGTTTAGCCATGATATTATCAAGGTCAGCCTTTGTTTCATAACCATTTGTTGACCTGTGAACCATGTCTATCTTGAGGCCGCGCTTCATGTGCTTGAAGAAATCATCAGCTGAGAGTTTCAGTTCAGTGACTCCTTTGGATTCCATTATGTCTATCTGTATCTTATGTTTTTCAAGAATCCTCATGAGGGGAAGATCACCATACTGATGCACATGCCTGTATTGGGAAGTGTCTTCCTTTTCAACATTTTCACGTGTTGTGCTTTCAAGGTCACTCCCATTATCAAATACAGAGAAGAAGCTGACATACGGTTTATCGGACAATCCGAGATACTTCTGGAGGGGATTGGGCAGTCTTTGAGAGACAACTGCATAAATATTATCCTCCTCAAGCAGGTAACCCCTGTGGAAATTTGAATAGGCCATTTCAGTAATAGAAAAATCACCTATCTTTGTACTGCCCAGTTCCTTCAATTCCTTTTCTTTTGAAAGGAAGAATGAGGTATTGATTGCAGGCATGGGCGGGTCTTTTTTAATGTCGGCGATTTCAGGCACATTGTACATATCATTTTTCTTGTACATGACATAGATGTAGCCGACAATTATAATGATGGCTATCAGAAGAATGAACAATAACATAAAGACACTCCTTTTTGAACCGGGAGAAAAAATCTCCCGGTTGCTTATTTATCTCTATTATCAGTTATCTTCTTCAGTATTACTGTCGTCTTCTTCTGTGGTTTCCTCTTTATTTTCTGTCTCATCTTCTTCAGTATCCGTCTCATCTTCGTCTTCAAAATCATTGTCCAGTTCATCAAATTCCTCTTCATTCTCTTCAAGGAGATTAACATCATCCTTTATCTTGACAAGATTGACATAAATCATTGTCTGTCCTGCTGTCCATGAAGTAATGAAATAGGATACAATTGTGAATCCTATGACATAAAATAGCAGTCCAAGCAGAACACTGACAATATTTATTGCCCAGTTGCCTGTATGGAAATTATATATATTAAGCCAGAAAGGTGTTATATTGAGTGCGAATTTCTCAAAGACCGCATAACCTGGCACTGGAGGCAGGAAGTGGAATGCATTGGTCCATATCTTGAGCCATGAACCGCCATTCCAGAAAGAAAGAGCCCATCTTGTCAATTCAAGCGTGTACCTGAGTATGGAACCGAGGACATATGTGCCCAGTGAACTCATTATAAATACAAGACCTGACCAGATAACAAGGCGCCACGGCTGGTCCCATACAATGGAGAATGTCTCAAAGAGTGTATCAAATGTGTCTGATTTGGAAGTGCCGGCAATAACAGGTGACACAAAGAGTGAGACAAAGAACACAATCATGAGATATACTGTGAACAATGCTCCGAACAGTATGGGGATGAGAAAGACAATGAGGAAGAGGGGACCGAAATACGGTATTCTTCCTATGAGTCCGAATATGAATGCTCCCAGTATCATAATAGCAATAAGGATTATCAATGTGACAGGTGCCAGGAAAGCACTTTTCCAGAATTTGAAAGAGTATTTTGTTGCTTCCTTCATCTCATAGAATTCATTACCCTTGAGTTGTTCAAATGTTATTTTTGAAACAGCTGTCTGTCCGAAAATAAAGGTAATGAAAAATATGATTGCACCCAGATACCATATCAGCCATGAGTACCAGTTGAGTACTGTAACACCGAAAACCGGCAGAGGGAACAATTTATAGGTATTCCAGATATCTGCAATACTGATGCCTGATGTCATATATGCTATGTATGCAATAATGAAGTAAAGCACAAAGCCTGTGATAAGTGACATGAGCATCACAAATATTTTCTTCAGAGACAAGCCGAGTCTTGTTGCCCTGAAGAGATCTTTGAAATTATAATGGAGTTCTATCATACATCCTCCTGTTTTAATGAATCGTTTATTAATTTATTTCAAATATTTGAGAACTATAATCAACACAAGTGCAAATATAACAATAAATTTAATTAATTGACCCTTGAATGAATAAGTATATTTATCCCTCTTTGTTATACGAAAATCATTAAAATATTTCATATATTTAATTTTATACCTAATTTAATTTATGTCAAGAATTAATACATATCAAAAATAAAAAAAAGTCTCGGATTGTAAAACAGTTCATTGAGCTGCTTGCCTGTCCTGCATTCAATTGAATACGAAAGATAGGTCTTGGTGTTCTGTCTTATGCCTATATACATCGGTTCTTTTTTGAGGATCTCAAAATGCAGGTGATTGAGGTATTCGCCCCAGACATCCAGATGGGGCTTGTCAATGAAGCTTGCAATAACGGATCTGTGTGAAACACTGTCACCCGGGCTGACGACAATATCCGTGATATGAGTGTAAGTGGAGTAAATATATCCGCCATTGTGCCTGTGCCGGATTATTACGGATGATGATGAGCCATTGTTGAGTACTGAGACAACCCTTCCGCTGCTGCAGCTGAACACAGGCTCTATTTCACCGGGTCTTGAACCGGGATTCTTGAAATCAATACCTGAGTGGAAATGCCCCGGAATATTATTGTAGGGTTTTCGCCATATGCCGTATTCACCCGAGGGTGTTATATATCTGTCCTTCAGAACACGTCTGTCTGATGCCCTGAACGGCAGATAGAACATGTCTGCTGTCAGTATAAGAACAGTCAGTGATGATATTAATAGAATTAGAACTTTTATTTTATTCATTTTGATATATAATTATACAAATAATTTAAATTTAATCAACAGAGGTTATATATGAAGACCATTATGATACTCTCCACTGCCAGGTCGGATTTCTCTCATCTCAATCTCATTATCAGGGAATTGAGACAGTCTCGGGAATTCAATGTGGTATTTACTGCTGCAGGTTCTCACTTTGATGTTTCCCGCGGATCTTCCATAGGGGAAATAGAGGAGAGCGGAATAACTGTTGATTATACTTCAGAGTGCAGGATTCAATGGCGGGACCCTGAAACTTTAAGCAGCAGCCTGACCTGTCTGCAGCAGGAATTGACAGAATTCATCAAAGAATCCGGCACTGATTACATAATGGTCCTGGGGGACAGGATTGAACTTGCATCAGTGCTTATCCCTGTCCTCATATCAGATGTCAGACTGATACATATATCCGGTGGTGAAGAGACAGGATGCATTGACGATACAGTAAGGAATCTGCTCTCCCTTACAGCAGACATTAATTTCACAAGCGGGGAATTGTTCAGCAGCAATCTCATCAGAATGAAAGGCAGCAGCACGAATATTTATAATGCAGGAGACCCTGCACTTGAAAACATAGACAGCATGGACATAAGACCCCCGGATGAGATTAACAGGGAGTATGGTTTTGAACTGGAAGAGCAAATGTATGTTCTGTTCACATTCCATCCGGAAACAGATACGGATATGCCTGTTGAAAAACAGACTGAAGGAGCACTTGAATTTCTCAGTACTACTGACAGAAGTGTTCTGTGCACTGCCCCCAATTCTGATATTGGCGGAGACTATATACTGGACAGTATCAGAGCAATCTCAAGGAATAGGGATAATATATATCTTTGTCCCCATCTGGGGTATATCAATTATATATCACTGCTTGCCTCAGCAGGTTCAGGAATGGGTAATTCATCGTCCCTGGTTATTGAAGCTCCTTATCTGGGAACCCCCTCCGTGCTCATAGGAGACAGGCAGAAGGGAAGACCACTTGCAGACTCTGTCTTTCAGTCAGGGTACAGTGCCCGGGATATTGAAAAAGCATTAATTTCAGCTACTGGGTTCAGGGGTGATGTCAAACTGCATTATGAGAGGAAGGATACTGCAAGGATTATCAGAGAGACACTTGAAAAAATTATTTGATAATATTGTGGTATCTCAGTTTTGATTCAGTTATTCTCAGGGGTTTATAAGATTCACTCTTCATGACAATTTCCCTGTTTTTATCAAGAACAATATATGCCGGCAGATGTAAAAGATTGAATGAATCAATCAGTGATGGCTGTTTCCCGGAATCTATTTTCTCAATATTCAGATGGTCCGGATATTTAAGGGCTAATGAGTCAAAGACACTATCCATGCGTGCCGAATAAATGCTGTTATCAAGAATCAGCAGTATAAGGCAGTCCTGCAGCAAAGTGTCTCCTTCAGCTGCTGCAGTCGTCCGGGCAGAATGAGCCCCGGCATTCTCATTATTATCTGCCGGTTGGCTATTGCAGTAGAACAGCAAGAAAGAAACAGAAACAATAATTATGATTGCACCAAACTTTTTCATAGAAATTATATTAATGAATTTTAACATTATGTCAATAAAAACATTATTCCTCAAAATTAAAGTACTTGAAAGACATATGTTGCCTCATAAAAGATATGAGGCGAGGACAGTTCTCAGAAAGCGCCTTTGCCAACCCGTGCATAACCGGTAATTCGGTGCTGATGAGAATGTCTGAGCCTCACAGTCATCACATCAATCACTATGCTCAATGCTTTTTTATTAAGAAAACAAACATTACATAATAATTATATTCAGTGACTTTTTCTTATGAGGAAAGACGTAAAAACATCAATGATCAAAGACAGGTATATTGAAATACAGAAGAAGGTTCGTCCTTGATTAAATTGTTTCTATATTGTAAAATACAACAATGAATTATAACTTATATGTCAAAACAATTGCACCCCGGAAGTCGCATGTGAACCCAAAGACACTTGACTCTATTTCATCAAAGACAGGATTGGGCAGTATGCATGTTGTACAGAGATTCATAGGGGAGGGCTTTGCATCTCTTGTGCATTCCTCTGACAAGGAGAGGGTTGAGGATATGAAGAACGGACTTGAAGCCATTGACATTAAGTCATTTATAATAGATGAAGACGAGAAGAAAAGGATGCACTCTATTATTGCAGAGGCTGTTTCTCTTAAAGAGTATGAAGACGGGATATCCTTTAAAACAAACCGGGGCAGCATTAAACTTCAAAAGCAGGACAATGTACTTGTAATAGCAGGCATTAATGAGAAGAAAGCGAGGAACAATACATTCAAATCACTCTTTCTTGATCGTAATGTATTGATTTATCTATATTTCTCCAATCAGAGCACAATAGTAAAATTGCCGGTGAAAAAAATGGACCTCAGTTCAGTCAGGGGAGCTGACAGATTCTCCAAGACAGTCAATGTAAAAAAACTGCTGGATAATATCAGAGAAAGTGCAGTGTCATATAATGAAGATTTCAATTATTCACTCAATTACATTCCTGGCATTTCAAATTCAATTGATGATTATGCAGCAACAGCATCAATGCTTTTTTCAGACGGTTTCTATTCATATCAATACCCTTCCGGAATATTTACTGAAGAGACTGAAGATGAGAGTGAAGCATTTTCCTATGATTATCATTATGATGTATATCCCCCTCATAAGCGTTTCTTCAAAAAGAAACTGGTCTCAGTCAATTCCATGCGTCTTATTGTCCTGACACCTCTTATTGTGAATATTGCAGTACTGTTTCTTATTGATGATATACTGACTCCCCGCATTGCGGGAATTGCCGGTATTGTCATTACTCTTTACTACCTGTTCTTTTTCTTCAAGTATCTGAAATTCAGGATGTTCATTGAAGAGATACCCACTTCATCCATTGAATCCGTCAGTATTGGCCTGAGGGAACTGAAGGGCAGTATTATGGACAGGAATGCCATTCCCGCATTTGTCTCAGGCATGAAGTGTGTCTATTTCAGATTCTACAAATATAAATATGAGAAACATTATGAGAAGGGCAGGGAAAAGACAGGATGGAGACTGCAGCGTATAGGTGAATACATACCGGACAGATTCTATATTGAAGATAATGGATTTGCTATGGAGGTGGAGACACGCAAAGCTGTTTTGGATATCAGGAACAGGACCAAATACTCCAGTCCTCATTTCCTTGTCAATGCAGCAGTGAGGAACAAGGATGTGTATTATATTGAAGAGAGTCTCCCTGTGTATTCCAATGTGTATATCATGGGGACTGTCACTGACCGGGACAGCAGGAAGGCATTTGCGGATTTTCTCAAGAAGAGGAAGTATGACAGGGAGTATATGAAACAGTTTGATGCCAATAATGACGGTGAGATTGATATGTCTGAATGGGAGCATGCCAAAAGCCAAATTGAGAGTGAATACAGTGAGATCCGACTGAATAAGAAGCAGAATGAATTGCTCAAGATAGGTTATCATGAGGATGATGGTCTGCTCTTTATATCAGACAGGAGTGAAAAGGGTATTATCAGGAATATCAATATCTATCTGATTCTGATCATTCTTTCACTATGTGTCAGTGTATTCACGATAATAAGGGGATTTGTATTATGATGCTTGTAATATTCATTGTTGTCGGTGTGGCAATCATATCGGGGATGATAACTATTTACAATGTAATGGTATTTTCAAGGAACAGGGTCAGGCAGTCGCTTGCCAATATTGATGTGATATTGAAGCAGAGGAATGATGAACTGGACAATCTCGTCAGGGTTGTAAAGGGGTACAGCAGGTTTGAGAGGGATGTGCTGGAGAAGATTACAAAAATCAGGAGCGGATTTGACCCCTATCTTGATGTCAGGGATAAAGACCGTTTCAATAAGAATATTGAAACAACATATAAACAGCTCTTTGCTGTTGTGGAGAATTATCCTGACATTAAAGCAGACAGGCATTATTTGCGTCTGCAGCAGAGAATTACAGGACTGGAGAATCAGCTGGCAGACAGGAGAGAGTATTACAACTGGTCTGTAACCAATTATAATACCCGGCTTGAAACCTTCCCCTATTCAATTATTGCAGGTATGTTTAATTTCCGGAAAGCAGAATTATTTAAATACTCGTAAATCTCATAATTTATGGAAGATATCCGTTAATGCCGGATTATATGTTCCCCAGAATACATTGAATGACAGTCTCGGGTCATTAACATCAGTATTGATGTATTCAAGACCGATTTTTATATCACCGAGTACTCCCTCAGCTCCTGTGTATAGTTCAGACCCGTAGATAATTCCGGGACTGCCGCTGTGGAATTTATTCTGGGACAGATAAGACATTGCTGATGTATGTATGTAAATAATATCACTGATATTATACCGGCTGTATAATGAAATACCCACTGTATAGTCGGAGAGCAGATAATCATCATATTTGTAGTAGAAGGAAGTGAGGGGGACTATCCTGAAGTAATCCGCCTGCATCTCAGAGGGTTTTTCCACATACTGCTGGAGAAAATTGATCAAACCGAATTCTGCAGTGAGACCGGCTCCCATCTGCCTGCTGAATCTTATGAAATTCTCATACCGGAAGTATGCCTTCATGAAGAGATTGTTTGCATGGAATCCGGAGAAATCCTCTTGGGATTGTATGCGGGGTATATTGAGAGACATAATGGCTTTGAATTCATAACCCGAATTGTCATGAGACCGGGCGAGATAATCTGTTTTGAATATAAAGCCGCTGCTTACTTTCTCCATCTCCCTGTAGGGGTAATCGCTGTATTTATATCCCGAAAAGAGGCCTATGAATGACTGCCTTTCATAATTATTGCCCATAGCACATATAATATTGCTCTCACCGTAATAACCGTATGTATTTTCCCAGACCGCATAGTATTTCTTTACGAGATAATTGAGTTTGATATAGGATGCAAACCTTGAAAAGAGGAGAGGGGGTGAATAGATATTGACATCAAGTCCCTTTAAATATTCACCGAGATAGGGGTATATATTCATTGAAACAGCGCGCGAGAAAAGATTGCTCAAGAATATCTCCCCGTAAATATTGGCTCCTGCATTATTGCTGTACAGTCCGCCCAGTCCCAGACGCATATTGCTCTTTGATGCCTCATTGATCTTTACGCTTATGGAACCTGAGACAGTATCCGGAAAGAATTCAAATGATAATTCATCAAAGAGCGCCATTGCTTTGAGCTGAATGACCTTTTCCTCAAATTCAGTAAAGTAGAATTTATCATTTCTGGACATCTTGATAATATTCCGTGTTAAAATCTGATAGAGTCTATTGTCTGTATCAATAATCAGTGTATCAATGGTCATGCCATTGTAATCAATTATACGGGGTGTATTAGTTTCCTGAATACCGCCATTATCCCTGAGATCGTATCCGGATTTAACGAGGTCCTTTTTGATTTTCGCCATATTCTTCATTGCTGCATCATAACCGATTTTGATGAACTCCTCTGCTTTTTCAAACTCAAACCCCCTGTAATCACTGATATCCGGCCTAATATAACATCCGTATTTGCTCATTGTGTCCGGATCAATATCAGCAGTTATGAAATCCATCAGTGAAAAGCCTATATCAAGCAGGCTGATGTTTTCAAGGTCCGTATGCTTGGATCTTGAAGATACATCAACTGATATAATATAGTCAGCCTGCAGGGAATCCTTCAATGCCTTTACAGGAAGATTGTTATAAATACCGCCATCCATAAAGAGACGGCTGCTGTCCTTTACAGGCTTGAATATGACAGGAAGCGACATACTGGATCTGATGGCTTTTGTCAGTTTGCCTGATGTGAAGATTATGAGTTCATTGTTGTAGATATCTGCAGCAGTGCAGAGGAATGGTATGGGAAGGTTTCTGAAATCCCCGTTGATGGAATAATCAACAGGTGAAAAATATCTCTCTATTTCAAAATTTATCATCTTATCATCAAGTGTTGCCTGGGGAAGATTGAACTTGCCTGCCTGATAATCAATCTTAAGAAGCAGGTCCTGTTTGCCCAGGAGCATATACACAGGCAGGTCGGAATTCTTTGAATCAGCGAAGAACCAGCTTCTCACATCATTGTGTACGAATATGCTCTCTATCCGCGCTGCTGAATACCCGGCAGCATAGAATCCGCCTACTATGGCTCCAATACTTGTCCCGCCGATACAGTCAATAGGGATATTGTTCTCCTCCAGTGCCTTCAGTACACCGATATGAGCAAGACCCCTTGCTGAACCCCCGCCGAGTGCAAGCCCGACCCTCTGCCGGGCAGAAATAAGTAAGCTTATACAAATAATAATAAAAACAATGTATCTTTTCATAATTTTACAATACCATAAAGTACATGAAATGCAAGATATTCACTGCGATTGTATTCACAGCC
>JAWOBN010000064.1:0-2670 GCA_046484245.1 bacterium
TTTGTGCCCTTAGGAGGTGCATGCAGATTGAATATTGACTGAGAAGGATTTTCAAGTTTACTGACGAGTTTTTCTATGCGCTTCTTCATACCCCTCTCGGAATCCTCCCTCGGTGTGTCCCATGGAGTGGGGTTGACATAATCCAGTGATATCATTTCAATGCCCAATACCTCAGTAACTCCATCCAGAGACCACTGTATGCCCCTGTCAGCATATGATTTGATTATATCATCTATGACAAAGTCATCATCATTGCCCGGCATGACAATTGCATCCACACTGGAGTGGTCAATTGTCTCTGCAAGCATTTTCATCCATTTGTCTATTCTGTGTTTGATCATCTCAATCATCAGTTCTTCAACCTCAGAGGGATTGTTCTGCAGATGCTCTATCCTGTTCTTGTCACATCTCATTGTGTATGCACCTGCATCCTTTATCTTCTTCTCCATTTTATCCAATTCTTCGGGATCAGTGATATTCCAGTTCCTGCCGAAATAGAATGCATTATACGACCCGTCATCCTGTTCAATTAGAGGCACGAGGGATTTGCCTGTGAGGTCCCCGCAGAGCAGCAGTCCGTCAACATCATACATATCCGGTATCTTGAGCCATTTGCGCCACACGCTTTCAGCACCATGCACATCAACTGAAAAGAATAATCTCCGTTTCAAACCATCCTCCTTATTCAGGTGGTATTTGTGAGTAAATCTTACTGATATCCACACCCTCTTTCCTGTTCTTGTTTTGCTGATAGAGATAGACAATCAGACCTATCACCATGACGCCTATCAGTGTCAGCATGATAAGGGGTGAGAAATTTCTCAGGGAGAGGTATATGAAGAACCATCCTGCTATGAATGTGAAAGCACCGAGAATTGTCATGAGGGGCAGCCCGAATATCTCCCATTTGACAGGTGAGCGTTCATATATCTCCGGTTTATGATAAGGCAGAAGCATTGCCGAAAGACCGAATGGCCAGAATATGAAGAATACGGTCAGTGTCAGTATGGATAGTATTATATTGACATTGAGTGTCATCATGAATACACCGAGCAGGCAGAATACTGCATTGAGATGCACTGCATTGGTGGGTGAGCCTGTTCTCCTGTTGACCTTGGAGAGGGCTTTGGGGAATGATTTATCCATGGACATTGCAAATGCAAGACGTGAATTGGCGAGAAAACCCGGCAGTATGGAATTGGCAAACCACAGTGCAATTGCCACTGCAACAGAAAGCCCGAACCATATATTGCCTGATATGGACATGAAGTAGAATGAAACAGACGGTTTGATAAGTCCGCCCATTATGCCTCTTAGTACCTCAGGGTGATTGTCATAGAGAAAATCATATGAACCGATGAATGGGCCGAATGCTTTGTACACTGCAAAGACAATGAGCACATAGAACAGTCCGACGAAAATCGTACCGACAAGAAAACCTCTCACCATACTTGTCTTGGGGGTTTTGATCTCTCCGCCTGCATAATTGATTATTGTAATGGATGTATATGCCCAGAGTACGACAATAAGCGCCGATACTGTCTGGGAGAATGAAAATGCCGGTTTCTGCCAACCCAGTTCAGCTGCTTTTGCCTGAATTGCCTGGAATGCTCCTGAACCCCATGTTGCATTGAATGACTGTCCCACACTTGTTATATTGCCGGAAAACAAAAACCAGATAACTGCAATTATAGTGCCTGCAAGCGGAATGAAAAATAATGCGCGCATGATCTTCTTGACCCTTCTGATGCCTGTATAGGCAATATACCAGAAGAATAAGACCCATATAACGCCGCCTATTGTCTGCCCCAGTGCTGTCTGCATGGCGCCTCCTGCTGAAGCGAGCCATCCAATATTTGTTGAAAGCGCTGTTGTTGAGAATGCTGAACCCATAAGGCCTGTTACAATGAATCCGAGAACACCGCTTGATATGCCGTAACCTATGAAGAGCAGCCAGGCACTGATATATCCCAGTGTTGGTCCCATTACCCTGCTCACTGCAATATAGAGACCGCCTGAACGGGGCATTGTAGCAGAATTGATTGCAACCAGAAGTGCAATGGGCAGGAATATCAGCAGACCCATAAGAAAAGCCAGTGGGAGGCTTGCGCCCGGGAAATCGGCTGCTGTTGATACAGAGTAGAAAATAATGCCTGAAGCAGCAGGACCTGCCACAACAAAGATAAAGACATCAAGCCATGAGAGTTCCCTCACAAGACCCGAAGCCCTTCTGGTAAAAATAACACCCTTATTATTATCCATCATTCCTCCTATCTGTCACTCAAATTGATAATTTACTAAACTTAAACCATATATACTCATAATAAATCATTATAACACATGAAAAATATAAGTCAAACAATCATCCAAATCCCAGGGACAGCCCTTCACATTATTCACGAAATATGATATAATTATTGATATAAATAGGAGGTTAATATGAGCCGAACAGCCAGACACGATCACAAAGGATATTTTTATCACATCTTTGTAAGGGGGCAGAGAAAGAACCCGTTATTCTTCTCCAATGATGACATGGGCGCATTTGTCAATATACTGAAGCAGGTCCTAGATGAAACTGACATAGAACTCCATGCATACTGCCTGATGCGCAATCACTTCCACCTGCTTGTTTACAGGAAAAACACCTCACTTGCCCAATTCATGAAT
>JAWOBN010000009.1:0-3088 GCA_046484245.1 bacterium
TACTGTCCGGCAGCTGTGAGAATTGCCCACAAGTTTGCAATGATAAACCCCAATATCAAGGCGGACATGATTGAATCATATGAATTCACCGAAATGGCGGATAAATACAATGTACAGGGTGTGCCCAGGGTGGTAATCAATGAAACAGTGTCATTTGAAGGCGCATTGCCGGAGGGTGACTATCTGAAAAAAATCAAGGAAGCCCTGTAAACAAGAGGAGGCGTGATGCAGCTCAATGTGAACAAAAAGACCAAATCAGAAGAAAGTATGAAATATGATGCTGTCATAATAGGGGGCGGACCCGCAGGTCTGACATCGGCAATATACCTTTCAAGGGCACGGTTCAAAACACTGCTCATTGAAGAGATGATACCGGGCGGCCAGGCTGCAACCAGTGACAAACTGGAGAATTATCCCGGTTTCCCCGAGGGTATTGCAGGCCCCAAACTCGGTTCGCTTATGGAGGAGCAGGCAAAGAGATTTGACACTGATATAATATATGACACTGTCAAATCAATTGATACAGATGGAGATGTCAAGACAGTTATTCTTCCCAAAAGGGAGATTGAGGCAGACACCATTATCATAGCAAGCGGCGCAAAACCGAGAAAACTCAATGTGCCCGGTGCTGACAAATTTGACGGCAAGGGCATATCATACTGCGCAACATGCGATGGAGCCCTGTTCAAGGACAAGGACATTGTCATTATAGGCGGCGGAAATTCTGCTGTGGAAGAGGGGCTTTTCCTTCTGAGATTCGTTAAATCCATCACATTCATACAGGATCTGCCTGACCTTACAGCAGAGGCAATACTCAGAGAGAGGATAAAGGAGAAGGATAATGTCAAGCTGACATTCAACAATAAGATCATTTCAATCAATGGCGAAGACAGCATAGGGTCTGTAACAGTGAAAAAGACAGACACAGGAGAAGAGAAAACAGTCCCTGCAGAGGGTATATTCATCTATATAGGCTATACACCCAATACAGAATTTCTGCCCGATACAATTGAGCTGAACAGGGGCTATGTCAAGACAGACGATAAGCTCATGACCAATATAAACGGCATATATGCAGCCGGAGATGTGAGGGTCAAAACACTGAGGCAGGTTGCAACTGCTGTGGGCGACGGAGCCCTTGCTGGATTCAATGCAATCAAATATCTGGAAAACATAAAGGAGGTCAATAATGGCTAATGTAAAAGTTTACTCAACACCAACATGCCCGTGGTGCACAAGGGCAAAGAACTATCTGAAATCCAACAATGTTCAGTTTGAGGACATTGATGTGTCAACAGACAGGGAAAAGGCAATGGAAATGGTCAAGAAGAGCGGACAGCAGGGCGTGCCTGTAATAGAGATAGACGGGCAGATAATAATAGGTTTTGATCAGAATAAGATAGACAATCTGCTGGGACTGTGACATGAAAAAGCTTATTATAATTCTCATCATAGCAGTGTTCTTTATTGCAGGATGTAATGAAGAGGCGGAGACAAATAGCAATACACCCGATACAGGCAGTAATGCTGTTACCGACATTGAGATGGAAGTGCTCAATGGCGATAATGTGTCACTCAATGATCTGAAGGGCAAGGTCGTTGCTCTGGATTTCTGGGCTTCATGGTGCGGACCCTGCAGAAAGTCAATTCCTTTCTACAATAAGATGCATGAGAAGTATGCTGACAAGGGGCTTGTGATCATAGGCATCAATGCCAATGAGAACCGTTCAACAATAGAGGGTGCAATGTCGGAGCTTGATATTGCTTATCCTGTGGCAATGCCTGAAGAAAGGATGAATCAGCACTTCAAGGTTCAGGGCATTCCCTCAATGTATCTCTTTGACAGAGAGGGGAATGAAATAGACAATTTTGTCGGATATTCCCCTGAATTGGACAATAAGATAGAATCACTGATAATGGAATATATTGATTAACAGTTTATCCCCCGGATTTCCGGGGGATTTTCCCTTAATTCCCTAAGAATGTCAGCAGATTGACAGTGTTTCACAATAGGCATTGTTGACATTTGTCCCCATAGTAATTATTATAGTAAAAAAGGAGGCACAATGACTGATGATTTCAGTGTAATCAAACCGGAAGAGATTAAAGAGAATCTGTTCAGCCTCATAGCTGACAGATGGGCATTACTTACAGCAGGTGAGAAGGGTAATTTCAATACAATGACAGTGAGTTGGGGGTCCTTCGGTGAATTGTGGAATGAGAAGATTGCAATTGCCTATGTGAGGCCTCAGAGGCACACATTCGGTTTCACCAACAGGTATAAATACTATACACTCTCATTCTTCCCTGAAGAACAGAGGGAAGCCCTGAAATTCTGCGGCAGTCATTCAGGCCGGGATACGGACAAGATGGAAGAAACAGGACTGACACCCCTATTTGATGATAACTCCATATACTATAAAGAGGCAGATCTTGTTCTGAAATGCAGGAAGCTCTATCAGGATGATATAAAACCCGAATATTTTCTTGAGGACTGGATCAATGATAAATACCCCGAGAAGGGTTATCACAGATTCTACATTGGTAAGATAACAGAGGTTTTGAAAAAATAAAAAAACGGAAGGAAGCAGGGGGGCCTCCTTCCGTATGAGAAGAGAGAGTGATTGGTTCTAAAAGGGATTGTATATACTTCTGCCTATTTTTTCACTGAAATCAGTTCTGCTTCTGATATGCCTGGGCATTGAGCTGCCTGCCCTGGAAAAAGCAAATCTCAATCTATTTCTTATTTTCTGCTGAATACTCTCCTTTATCCTTGACTGCAGTTTATTCATAATCATATTCTCTATGTCATCATGTATTCCATCTCCATCCTTGTCAATGAAGAGCTCCTTTCTTTCCTGTATCTGTTCTCTTGCCTTTTCACCATTCTCTGTGTTTTCATTTTTTCTTTCTTCTACTGTATTGCGGTTGTGTTCCTTTGACTTGTCACCATCTTCAGCATATACTGCCACAAAAGAAAGCATTAAAATTATCACCAAGATTGCTGTTAATAATTTTTTCATCTGTGCCTCCTGTTATTATTTACTATAAATATATGCAATAGATATGCCACTCATAAGACAACAAA
>JAWOBN010000072.1:0-3269 GCA_046484245.1 bacterium
GAAAGAAATACCGGATATCATAATTATGGATGTGCGGCTTCCGGATATGCGTGGTACCGAAGCTGCCAAGATATTACGTCAAGACAAAGAGACATGCGATATTCCCATCGTTTTTGCCCACTCTTCTTTTGTCAAGTGCAGCGATATTCCTCAAAAATAAAGTACTTGAAAGACATATGTTTCCTCATAAATAATAATGAGCGAGGACAGTTCTCAGAAAGCGCCTTTGCCAATCCGTGCATAACCGGTAATTCGGTGCTGATGAGAATGTGTGAGCCTCTCCGTCATTACATCAATCGCTATGCTCAATGCTTTTTTATTAAGAAATCAAACATTACATAATAATTATATTCAGTGACTTTTTCTTATGACGAAAGACGGAGCAGCATAATACTTTCATTCGTAATCCCTTCTGCTGTAAAAATCATCTTCAACCTTGCCCAGCGGCATGATGTATAATGGGGTTTCACTATCTGACAGGTTTATAACTTCAGCCAGTTTTACATCATCAAATGCCCCTATTGCTACAGTGCCTATATTGAGCGCAACTGCCTGAAGATACACATTCTGCCCGGAATGCCCCAGATCCATGGGCACATACCTCTCCTCACCCCTGTCGGAGTACTTGCCGGTTGTACGGCTGTAAACAGCAGAATAGACAATGCATGCAGCAGACCGTTTCACTGCATTCTGGCTGAGTGCTGCTTCAAAGAGTTTATTCTTGAGATTCCCCCCCTTAAGCAGCTCCAGGCTGTGGTCTGCCGGATTATAGTGATAGAGGCCTTCCTCCAGTCCATCCACATTGAATACAACAAGATACAGCTCCAGCGGGTATAATGCTCCTGCAGACGGTGCTGTCCTGAACCCGCCCCTCAACTGGGGGATGCGCGTATTCTTTCGGTTGATCCCGTATCCTGCCCAGAGCAATTGGCTCACTTCCTTCAGGGTCATTGATTTCTCAAGATAATTGCGGACACTCTGTCTGTTCAACAGGGCTTCTGAAAGGGAAATACCCTCTCCTGTTTCAGGTTGAGGAAGTTTCACTGTTTTAATGACTTCATAATCAATGTCCGACTCTCCTGCGCACATAATAACCCCCACTGCCATAATGATTGCAATTACATATTTCATAGCTATACCTCCTCAGTAGATAATAAGGCAGTATCACCGTTTTATCAAGTTTGTTCTCTGGAGACGCATAATTAAGTCTTGACAAAAGCCACATAAAACAATATACTTAATTACAAGCTAAATAACAGTAATATCATAGTTAGGAGGTAATGCTATGAAAAAACTTATCAGATTGTTTGTTTTTGCAATTGCTATTTCCATGTTGGTCTTTGCAGTTGGATGTAATAATGCAGATGATGCAGAAGGTATGACACCGGATGAAGCAGTGGAGACAATGGACTCAGAGAACGAAATAACAAAAGAGATTTACATTGATATTGTAGCACACACAATGTACTGGACTTCAGAGGAACTCCCGGCAGACGAATCAGGTAAAAAACTGGAGATGCTCTTTAATGAACATGGTGTAACAGAAGAACAGTTCAATGAATATGAAGCAATGCTTCTTGAGAATCCGCAGGAGTATAATGAGATCATGAAGAAGGTTGACGAGAGAGTGAAAGAACTCTCCAATACAGAAGCTCCCAAAGAAGAAGTGATGGATAAGACAGACACAAAGTAATTTCTTCTTAAATTACAGACCGGGCAGATTTTATGCTGCCCGGTTTTTTTTATTCACTGTTCAATTTGCTCAGATCAGTAATATCTTCTTTACTACACAATATTTTATGCTCAGCATGAAAAAATAATTAACCTGTTTTTTATAGAATACGCCTTGAAATAGAAATGTCTTGCTATGTACTCTATTGTTTCTCTTCTGTAGATAAACACATGGGTCTGATCATCCTTATAATTCCATCTGGCAAAATCCAAATCATCATCATAGAGATTTGTCATACATATAAGTTTCCCTTCAGGCATAAGCATATTCTTTAATTTCTGAAATTCACCGGCAGGTTTATTGAAATGTTCAATGACCTCACAGCACACAATATAATTATACTGACTGTTGAGCAGCTGCTCATTGTCAGCAAAAAACGGGTCATAGATTTTTATATTAAATCCGCTGTCTTTCAATATCTTGGATATAACAGGTCCGGTACCTGCTCCATAGTCAAGGCCGCGGTCACTGACAGTGTAATGTTTGAGAATATATTCTGTTATAGGAGAAACGAATTCGCGGTATCCATTGTCATACACATCATTGTTATGCTCCTCATATCTCGCTCTTTCCTTATCCGGACTGCAATAGAAACTTTCATGCATATATATGCCGCCGCATTTACTGCATGTCATATACAGATCCTTATAAAATTTCTTTCCTTCAGAACCACAGAGTGGACATTTCATAATACTCTCCTGTCAAATCAATCCGGCTTCATCCGGTCTTCATCTTTACTGCTATTCATTCCTGACAGGGAGGGTCACTGACCACTCCCCTACGTACATCCTTTTCATTATCTTCGTTTTATTCGAATCACACGAGTCACGCGTATCACACGTGTCAAACGTGTTTCTTCTTTTACCTTTTACCTTTGAGCTTTTACCTTCTTTGTTGAAGCAATCTCCTTACCCACCCACGCATTACGATTTGCCGGCAGCCGATGGCTGAAGGCATAAAGAGCAGCTCCGGTGCGATATCTTGCAACTTGTAACTTGGATCTTGAAACTGGTCTTTAACCATTGACCTGGCTCCGGCCGTCCCTACGATAGATCCTCAATATCATATAAGAATAGACCAGAGTTTGCGGATGCTCTCTTCTTGAGAGATGCGGTAAATCCGCTTCTTGAGAATATTGCATAATGCGCATTGTATGATTCGGGCAAACTCCTGACTGATTTTGATTTAGCAATCAAGTCATCAAGAATATTCTCACCAATTTTCTTCTTTGTCCATTTACACTCAGCAAACAATGCATTTTTCATATTCTTATCATATCCCAGCAGATCAATCTCACTGTCTTTATACCACCATCTTCCTATGCGCATCATATCAAAGTATTCCCAGTTATTAATCAGCCATTCCCTGCACGCATCTTCAAATGAAAATGAAACGGGATATTTGATGTCATTCATTATCTTCTTTAGAACAAACTCATGCCTGCCTTCTTCAATCATTGATTTATAAGGCAGTATGAACCTGAAATAGAACTTAACAAAATTATCCTTTATAAAATACAATGTGTGACGGGAATTTC
>JAWOBN010000065.1:0-15218 GCA_046484245.1 bacterium
ATTATCCATCATTCCTCCTATCTGTCACTCAAATTGATAATTTACTAAACTTAAACCATATATACTCATAATAAATCATTATAACACATGAAAAATATAAGTCAAACAATCATCCAAATCCCAGGGACAGCCCTTCACATTGTTCACGAAATATGATATAATTATTGATATAAATAGGAGGTTAATATGACGAGGGAAGCTCGCCACGATCACAAAGGATACTTTTATCACATCTTTGTAAGGGGGCAGAGAAAGAACCCGTTATTCTTCTCCAATGATGACATGGGTGCATTTGTCAATATACTGAAGCAGGTCCTAGATGAAACTGACATAGAACTCCATGCATACTGCCTGATGCGCAATCACTTCCACCTGCTTGTTTACAGGAAAAACACCTCGCTTGCCCAGTTCATGAATAAACTGCTTACAAGATACGCATTGTACTTCAATAACAAGTATGATCTGACAGGCCATGTGTATCAGGGCCGGTTCGGGAGCAAACCGATACCCAATGAGGAGTTCAATCTGCCCAGGGTGATAAACTATATGCACTATAATCCCGTTGAGGCAGGCATAGTGAATAAAGAAGGTGATTACCCGTTTTCCAGCGCCGCCTTCTATGAAGGCAAGAAGAGCTATATAGAACAGCTGAAGATAGTAGATTATGACAGGAGTATAACAGACAGGGAGTTTAAGACCTATAAGGACTGCATAGGCACCAAAGAGGAATACAAGAAACTGCTCAAGCGCAAACCGGGCAGAGAGAAGAGCAGGTATAAAGAGAGACGGAGAAAGTCTTTAACAGAATCAATGAAGATCTTACTGGATGAACAGGGATTGACACGTATGGTGTTCTTTAAAAGACGCAGTCCTGAAGAGAAACAGAAGGTTAAACAGATAATCAAGGCACTTCTTCAGGAGGGTTATAAACAGGCAGATATAGCCAGAGAACTGAAATTAGGCAATTCAACTATACATAAAATGCTCAATTTTGAGAAACTTTCGTGAAAAATATGAAAGGCTGTCCCTGGGAGTTGGAAGAAGTTTTTATGGGAATTGGGGGATTAGGCGTCTGCCGCGGGCTTCTTTGGCAGGCGAATTGTCAAATACCTCTGTGATATGATAGACAACAGTTATAAACTCTCTGTTGAAATCACCGTGGAAATAACTGTGTATCAGATTGGTGTATTCAATGAGTTTTGACTGATACTCAGTGAGAGCCGGATTTTCGGGATGATACATTGCAGCTACTGCCTTTAATTCATAGGACGGTATGTCCAGAAAGACAATGGCAACCTTCGGATTGAGCATCTGATTGATGAATGTACCTGTCTCAAAGCCCTTCCCTGAATACAGTTCCAGGGATACAAGCTTGTCTTTTGCAAAGAATTCATCAATATTATCATAGAGTTCTTCCAGTACAGAAAGTTTCTCTTCCATGCTGTAATCATAGGTTTCTTTGAGCAGTGTGAGCAGTGAATCAATGCTATCCTCTCCGGGGCAATACCCCATGCCCTTAACTGCATTATTGATCTTATACTGTGTATCATTGCGTTTAGCCCCGCAAGTGGCAACAATTCCATTATGGGGACCTGCAAATGAAGGCATGATGCCGGAGCGTATGTCACTCAGTGTCTTTTTCCGCCTCTTCACACTCCACTCAATGAATGCGTCCGGGAGATCAGCCAGATGATACTCCTGCTCTTCATTATCAATTATTACTATTACAGTGCTGTCACGGACATCAACATTACTCTGGACAAAATAATCATTCTTCCAGAATTCATTTTCTGATTTCAAATCAGCCTCCCCGGCATATGTTACAATTGTATTTATCATGAATATAATCAGAAAGACAGTGGTTCTCATATTTTCCCCCTCTTTATTTTATTGGCAGATACACAGTGAAACTGCTTCCCTTTTCCGGATAAGAATTAATATCAACAAAACCATTATGCGATTTCACAATACCGTATGCTGCAGGCAGTCCCATGCCTGTTGAAGGTGTCTTGCTGTCCAGAGAATAGAATGGCTCCAAAATCCTCTTCATTGTCTGCTTGTTCATACCGCGCCCATTATCCCTGACAGTTATTGTTATGTACCTGCCCGGTTTGATCCTGTCAGGAGGATAAGCCACAGTTATGATCTTCTTGACTATTCTGTTCTCTGATATGAACTCAACTTTCCCGCCATTTTCAACAGCACTCACTGCATTAATTCCCAGTCCGGCAAATACATTCTCTATTTCCCCGTAATTGCATAGAAAGACACTGTCTTCAGCCCTGAAGTCAGTCAAGATATTGACACTGTCAGGTGTATTCTTCTCAAGCATTTTGATCACATCATTGATAACAGCATGAACATCATGCATCTCTCTTCTGTGGCTCCCCTTCCTTGCAAATGCAAGCAGTTTACCGGTCATATCACTGATGCCTATGGCTGCATTGAGTATATTGTTCAGATCCTTTTTTATATGCTCATTTTCTATTTGCTCTTCCAGTGTCTCGGCACTGAGTATTATGGAGGTAAGTTTATCATTGAAATCATGTGCAATACCGCCTGCAAGATTACTGACGGACTTCATTCTTTCGGAATTCCGGATAAAATTCTCCATATCCCTCTTCCTTGATATGGGATTGATTATCTCTATTATCTTTACTGTATTGCCCTCTTCATCCTTTATGGGTGTGAGATATGTTTCAACAATTGCTTCCCTGCCATTCCTTGTCATAAGTATTTTCCGCTCTGTATGCTGGTCCGTCTGACCTGTTATAAGTGACTTGAACCACCGGACGCATCTCTGCTTATCTCCGGGGTGGATGGTATCAGGATATTTGAGTCTCACTATCTCATCATTGCGGTAATCCAGTATTTCAAGATACTTCCTGTTCGCGGAAATATAGTCACTGTCCCGGTTGAAAACAGCAATGCCCATGAATGTATTGTTGAATATCTTCTCAAATTGATTCTTTGACCTCTCTGTCTCTTCTTCAACCTTTGTCTTAAGGAGATCGTAAATCAGTATGCCCATGATGAGAGGAAGGAGTATGTCTGTGAAATCCTCCAGTCTGTCCAGTCCGGCATATAAGCCGCTCCACTCAAGCGCATTGCTCACTGTAACAAAAAGCAGCAACAGGAAAATGACAAGCAGTAAGCCGTAATGACTCTTCTTTTCCGATACCAGTATGAGGTATAAAGACAGCACGAATCCCGAAACAGCGCATACCAGACCGACAATACTAAATATCAGCACCATTTTTGTTCTTCCTATTGTGAATAGTTCTCATAATCAGCCAGACAAGCAGTGTCACCGCACCTGCCATATAAAAGAAATGCTCCAGTATATTGAAATATGTCTCCCAGACAAAACCCTCCATTATTGTGAAAATATTGGCAATAAAGAATATTATGACTGCACTGAGCAGTACACCCTTGTATTTTAATAAGGAAAAACGCTTTCTATAGAGCAGTATTATCAATATAATCAGAAGATATATTATAATGGATAGGATTTCACTTTCTTCAATCATTATTTATTTGATACCACAATAATATGATTATGTCAATATTAACAATTATATATTACAATATTTAATTATCCGTTACGTCTGCATATATTTATCTGTTTTGAGTAAATCAACAATAAAAGAAGAATAAACTTGACAGCAGCATTTTTTTTTCTAAAATGGTAAATTAAAACAAACAAGGAAGGATCTATGAAAAGGATTTTAGTTACAGGAGCAGTCGGACAAATAGGCAGCGAACTTACAATGGAACTGAGAAAGAGGCACGGGGGTGAGAATGTTATTGGAACAGGTCACAGAACAGAACCCTCTGATGAACTGAGGAATTCCGGTCCCTTTGAATTCATGGAGATCAGGGATTATGATGCTGTAAAGAAGGTGATTGATAAATACGATATCGGCATTATTTACCATCTTGCAGCAATACTCTCTGCAGTCGGTGAATCAAAGCCGCAACTATGCTGGGATGTCAATGTCAATGGACTGTACAATATACTGGAAGTTGCCAGGGAGAATGAATGTGCGGTTTTCACACCTTCATCAATCGGCGCATTCGGTCCATCCACACCTGCGGACAATACTCCCCAGGACACCATACAGAGACCCACATCAATGTACGGAGTCACAAAAGTATCCGGTGAACTGCTCTGCGATTACTATTATAAGCGCTTCAATGTGGATACAAGGGGTGTGCGTTATCCGGGACTTATATCCCATGTCACTGAACCGGGCGGCGGTACAACTGATTATGCTGTTGAGATATACTATGAGGCATTGAAGAATAAGAGCTACACATGCCCTTTGAGAGAAGACACATCACTTGATATGATGTATATGCCTGACGGCATCAAAGCAGCAGTGGATTTAATGGATGCAGACCCGTCATCACTGGTGCACAGGAATGCATTCAATGTAACAGCAATGAACTTCACGCCTGAGCAGATAGCTGATTCAATCAGAAAGCATATTCCGGGATTTGAGATTGAATATGATGTGGACAAGACAAAACAGTCAATAGCTGATTCATGGCCCAATTATATGGATGACTCTGCAGCAAGAGAAGAATGGGGCTGGGACCCGGAGTATGATCTTGACAAAATGACTGAGGATATGCTTAGCAATCTTTCAAGAAAACTCAATATTAATTTATAATAAGGAGCAATTATGGCAATGGATAAACTCAATAAGGTTCTTAAAGACAATGTCAGGGAACTTGAAGAGAAAGGTACTGCCAAAGGTGCTGAAATGGTCATTACAGGTGTCAAATCCGCAGAGAATGAGTATGGTCCCCGTTTTTTCGTAGAAGGATACGGAGACAAAGAGTTTCTTAAAATGAATGCCAATTCATACCTCGGTCTCTCACTGAGAGAGGATATGATTGAAGCAGAGGAGAATGCGGCAAAGGAATTCGGAGTCGGACCCGGTGCAGTGCGTTTCATATCAGGCACATACAAACCGCACATTGAACTTGAAAAGAGGCTTGCGGATTTTCACGGAAAGGAAGCAGGCATGATATTCTCATCCGCCTATGTGACAAGCATGGGTGTACTTGTCCCGCTTATCAACAAGGAGACATTTGTTATCAGTGATGAGCTGAATCATAACTGCATAATTAATGCCATACGCCTTTCCAGGCCTGCAGGCAAAGACATATACAAACACAATGACACTGAGGACCTCAAAAGAGCAATCAATGATGCAAAAGGCAAAGCCAAGAGGGTTATAGTTGTTACAGACGGTATATTCTCAATGAGAGGCGACCATGCCCCGCTTGACCGTATTGTTGACATATGCAAGGAACATGACAGTGATTTTGAAGAGGGTATTACAACAGTTGTTGATGATTCACACGGAGTAGGCGCATTCGGAGACACAGGCAGGGGAACAGAGGAATACACGGGATGCAAAGTGGATATACTCATAGGCACACTGGGCAAGGCATTCGGCGTCAATGGCGGTTATGTTGCAACAACCCGGGCTGTTGTTGATTATCTGCGCGAAACAGCTCCTATGTATATATACTCAAACCCCATTACTGTTTCCGAGGCAAGTGCCGCAGTCAAGGCAATAGACATACTGGACAGTGATGAGGGCAGAAACATATTGAAGCATCTACGCGCAATGACATCAAAGTTTGAGAATGGGCTGAAAGAACTCGGGTTTGAGACAATTGAGGGTGAGCACCCTGTGGTGCCCCTTATGGTGAGAGACACACCAAAGACAGCTGCAATAGTAAAGCATCTCACGGAGAATGGTGTGCTTGCAACCGGACTTAATTATCCTGTTGTGCCCAAGGGTGATGAAGAGATCAGATTCCAGATATCCGGTTCGCACACTGAAGCGGATATTGATTATGCCTTGAAGATTCTGAAGGAATACAGGGACAATCAGTAACAGATACAATAAAGAGCGGGCTTTAAGCCCGCTCTTAGAATTCCTTTCTCAAATCAATGCCTGCAGTGAAATAATTCATATAGGAGTCATTGTCCGATATGAGGTATATATTCTTCAAATTGATATCAAAATGAGCAAATGAGTATTCTAAAGGCACATTTAGCCCAATATCCCATCTGTTGCTCCCGTCAGTTTCATCTTGAATAATATCTGTTCTTGATAGATGCGCATACCTCAGGGATGTATTTATTTTAATCTGTTCATTTATACTGTAGTGGACACCCAAACCGCAGCCAATACGTCTCCGGCCTGAGGTATAATAATCACTGAGCAGCAGTGAATAATCGGCAGACAAAGCCAGTGTCGGCAATAATCCTGTTCTCACATATCCTCTGTGTGCAAATATGTCGGCACTGACAGAATCCATCTCTGTATTGAATGTATTCTGCATAATACTGAGGGCAAATTTCACATCCCTCTCCCCGATATATACTGTATGGTCAATGCCTGCTGACAGTTTTATTATATCGGACGCATTATCATCTTCACTGTTTTGGATAAAATGCCCGAAACTGATAATGATTGAGGGCACTGCAGGCTTACTGTATTCAAATCCGGCTGAATAATAATGATTCGGTGCTGTGTTTGCCGGCAGAAACATACTGTACCGGGAATTCAATGAAACACTGCTCCCGGGAAACAGCACATTTATATCACCGTCAATATCATAGTAGTCATTGTGAGCAAAGGGTAATCCGAGTGATATGTAGCGGGGTGCATAATATATAATGCGCGCCCCTGTGCGAAGCCTTTCCCCTGTATAAGAGGAATGGAGCATATACGAGAGAGCATCCCGGGCATTAAAGGAATCAAGCGTTATCTCAGGAAATGCAAACAGAGAGGGTCTTACACTGCTCCGGATAAATGATACTGCCGCCTTGCCCCCTAATCTGAATCTGCTCTCCATTAGAGAAATGCCCGCATCAATATCTGCAGTGAGATTGCTGTTATTGCTGCTGAGATTATTGATGAATCTGTTGACAGATATTTCAAAGTCATAGATATGTGAATAAGACCTCAGAGCATATCTGTTCAGTGTGAGGGAGTACTCATCATTACTCTGATTTACAGTATGATTATACGGGTCTGAAGAAGAGTATGAAGCATCTGCTTCAATATGGGGCAAGCTGACAATAGCCCTGACCCCTCTGAGAGGCGACTGCATTGTAAGCGGTTCATCAATATAGTAATCACCTGCCCTGACAGTGAAATGGGGGACTGACATCTCTGCATTAGCACTGTATATATGATTCAAATTACCGGTTAAAAGATAAGCAGCTGCCAATGAATAATTTATCATACCCGAGTGTCCGTAAAGATAGAGTTGGTCAACTGACCTTAAACCGTGTTCATAACCATTGCCGGAGTACAGGGAATATTCAGCACTGAGACCCGCGAATCCGCCAATGACATTGACGGATGACTTTTCAACAACAATAAAATATTCTTCCACTCTCTTCTCATTGTCAATATAGACAACAATAGAGCCCCTGCCTGTCGCCATTCTTTTCTCGGGTATATAAAGAATAGTATTACCTGTCTCCATGCAGTCATCTGTCACATCTTTCTCATTGATCAGTACTCGGAGACGGTCATAATCACCCTCAACAAAAACAGCTGCCATAAAATCATCCGCCCTCACTTCTTTCTCTCTGCGCGGATATATCAGCTCAACATCATAATTCCAGAAATCCTCACTCTTTATGACTTTAACCCTGTTTTTCATCCTGTCTGCAACTGACAATGGATATATCTCAACAGACCTGTCTTTCATTATAATCTCAAAATAGTAATAGAATGCCTCTTCAGGCAGACTGTCATAATCAACAAAGCATGTAAGGAGATTATCCTCAATATCCATTGAGAATGAAAGAATACTGTCCCTCTCAATTGTGCGGAGCACCAGTTCCGCATCCTCAATACCGGCAAACCCGCTCTTGACCATAGCCACTATATTGAGGTCTTCACCCGGATATATCTCTTCTATGTCAGCATAGTCCAGTTCAATACCTTCAGCAGCTGTAAAGATAAACATGCAAATTGTAAACAGTATTGTTCTAATCAATAAGTATCTCCAGTATTCTTGTATTTCCGCTTTCATCCTCAAATTCTATTTCCACTATATTGTGCTCATCCCCCAATACATCGGTCTCGGGGATCACATCAAGCACCTTTGCCGGCATCCTGTCTTGATACAATTCAATGACCTCACCTTTTCCGGCACTTGCCTGCCCTTCACTGTTTGCAGCAGACAATTCACCCTCCATACAGTATATGCGGGAGGCATTATCCCTAAGGGCAATACTGAGAACAGAACTGCCTGTGCGTATAATGCCCTGAGGTGTTTCAATAATGAATGTGTTCTCCCCTGTTTCTGCAAACATCATGCCTCTATCTAATGCAATAGCTGTGATATCATCAGTGAAGTCCGTCTCCACTATAAGGCGGGTGGACGGCATTATCCTGAGGAATGCACTGTTGAGCATGATGAACTCGGCATATGAACCGGGCTTTGAATTGATTGTATCACCGGGCGATATGATAGTGCCTTTCAGAGGATTATCTATACCCGACAGATGAATCTCTCCCTTTATATTTACAATTATGCCTGATTCACTGCCCATTATCAGAAGGGAGAAAATAAGGAATGCCCAAAGAATGAGTGTTTTTCTCATATTACTTTATCCTCACTGTTATCCGCCTGCCTTTCTGCTTGGCACTATTGATAAGCTTTATAATGTCTTCCGGGTCTGACTCCAGTCCATTTATCTTCACTGTGCCTGTAGGCAGAAATCCCATGATGCCCAGTTCCTTTAAGGCAGTATTATCCTCAAATAGATGGGTGAGTATTTGGGAAATAGATTTTGATGAATAATTTTTTATCATTGAACCGGCAATCTTGAAATAAAAGACCCTGCTCCTCAGCGGAGGACTCTGTTTTGTCTCAATGAACCACGCATAGGTTTTCCCCCTCTCCAGAATGGTATTGAGGGGCAGTTGATAGTAATGTAGGCCGGAGACATCTGCCGAGAAATCCGGCTGTGTCATGTAAATGGAATGTTCATTGAGCAATATCCGCTCTTTCACCTCAACTATTTTCAATACAGATGAATCGCATGATTCAAAGAAGAAAACAGGATTGTCCAAAATGGTCTTTTCGGGAAAGCTCTCATTGCCGGGATAGTATATATTCACCTTACTGCTGAAGATTGATGTTTCTGACGGAAAAACAGACAGACAAAGTGTGAGGAAAATGATTGCAGCAGATACTAATCTGATAAATCTCTGCATAAACACTACTCTCTGGTCATTGTCATATAGAGAAGTGTGTGGTATTCACCGTCTTTCAGTGAGTGATTCTTGAATTCCCCTTCAATCTTAAACCCGAGTTTTTTGTACATTGAAACAGCCCGTTTATTGAAACCGTAAACCTCAAGGCAGAGTTTTCTGAGACCCAGTGTATTGAAGGCATAATCCATAATGAGTTCTGTTGCCTTCTTTCCTATGCCGGCATTCTGAAATTCCGGCATTACTGCAATGGAAAGCATTGCTCTTCTATTGGGCCAATTGAAATCATTCAATGTGATTAAACCCGCAGGATTATCCGATGTTTTATCTATGATAACAAAATGAATGGACTTGCGTTTAGCTGTCCGGTCAATCATCTTCTCTACACTGACGGGGGTCCATGGGAAACGGCCTGCAAGATAATGCCTGACCTCAGGATTATTGAGCAGCTGCAGTATGAAATCTGTGTATTCGGTTCCTATTACAGCCAGGTCCACCCTGTCTCCGCTTAAAAAACAGATATACTTCTTACCCATATCTGAATGATATTGCTAATTATTAATAATGTCAAGTAAGACATCGATATGACTATGTGTGAAAGGCCTGTAAAGAGACGGAAAATCTCTTTGTATTGACAATAATTCAATAAATCATATACTGATATATAATTAATTTAAGGAGTTTTTATGAAGAATTTATTGAGAATGCTCTCCATTATCATAATATCTGTCTTGATGCTCTCCACAACCGGATGTCTCTGGAGCACATGTCAAATAGCTGATACAGTGGGCAGGAATAATCTTTCCTATTCAGTTTACGGAGCATATTCCGGATATCTCAGTGAAACTGACAAGGAGCTTGCAGATTCACTGGGCAATAATGAAATGGTACTCTGGGGCGGCAATCTCAATTACGGCATACTGGAGGAACTGGACCTTCAGATGGGTGTGATGGGCTCCAATTTCGGGGCAGGTCTCAAATACTCGCCTCAGTTCAGTGACAGATTCAAAGTCGGCTTCATGGGCGGTCTTTACACCAATGCAAGCAATCTGCTGATAACCCCGAGTTTCGGACTTATAGGCAGCTATCATATCAATGAAAATGTTATTTTCACAGGCGGTACGGACCTATTTATTAGGAATAAAAATGATTATGACGGGGATGTCTATTTTTCCATTGACCTCAGCAGGAATCAGTTCTTCAAGGAGAATATGCTGAACAATATTGCCAATGTCTTTGTACCGAAAGCACTGCAGTTCAATGTCTGTTATCCCTTCAAACAGGCCTATGATAAACTCCATCTGGGTATTTCTTTGAGATATGAACTGGATTTCTCATCAGGAAAAACTGAAGAGACACAAAAAATATAAGCGCCCGTAGCTCAATTGGATAGAGCACCTGACTACGGATCAGGGTGTTGGGGGTTCAAGTCCTCTCGGGCGTATAATGGAAAAGCGGGGTTTATCCCCGCTTTTTTTATTTTAAGGCCGAAGGACTTGAATGTGAGCAGAGCGAACAGAAGTCCGTCAGGACTTCACCCCGGGGGGTTCTCAATGCGCAGCACTTACTGCTATTCAAGAAGCATTGCCAGGCAAAGCCTTCAGTCCGGAAGCGTGCGATACGCGCGTTTCGTGTGATTCGTGCGATTCGATAATGTGATAAGCCTGCCATAATATCATTGATAGCTGATGGCTGGTGGCTGGCAGCTGATAGCTTGAAAGCCAGGCAAAGACTTCAGTCCTCTCGGGCATACTCACGTGTGACTTGTGTGATACGTAAAGAAGGTAAAAGGTAAAAGGTAAAAGGTAAAAGAAGGATTAAGAGCGTACAACGCATGAATGCAGAATGAGTAAGAAGGTGGAGCCGAAGGACTTGAATGTGAGCAGAGCGAACAGAAGTCCGTCAGGACTTCACCCCCAGGGGGTTCTCTATGCGCAGAATTTACTGCTTATCAAGGAGCATTGCCAGATTCGCGACACCGTCGCTCACGTACAAAGTACAACGGAAAACGTACAACGTTTCGTAATGCGTGTTGCGTTATGCGGGTAAAAGGTAAAAGAAGAATCGGCTGACGCCGGTCAATGGTTGATGGTTGATGGTCAATGGTCAAGAGTGTGTGATTCGCCCGAGCATGAGAGCGAATGGAACGCATAGACCGAGTAGGATTGTAGTTGCTTGTGGCTGGTTGCTGGTGACTTGTGACTGGTCTTTGCGAGGAGCAAAGCGACGCGGCAATCTCCTTATCTGCTATTCCTAACGAACCGCACGAATCGCGCGAAACGCACGGTATCACTACCCTTTCTACACGCTCTATTCGCTCTACTCGTTCTTTATAACGCATTACGCATCACGCAAAACGCATTATGAAAGTATGTAGGGGTTCAACAATTTGAACCCTTAATCCAAGTTCCAAGTTTGAAAGCCCTGCAGGTGCGGGAATATGACTGTGATAAGCAGGCCACAGAGATACCTTCGCGAATGCATAGCAAGAATGCTGAACTCGGTATGACCTGATTTCAGATCTTCAGCAGTTTTGCATTGATTGCCACAATTACAGTGCTCAGTGACATCAGTGCTGCGCCCAGTGCAGGGGATATCATTATACCCTGATTATACAGAACCCCTGCTGCAAGAGGTATGGCAATGACATTGTATCCTGTTGCCCAGAAGAGATTCTGAATCATCTTGGAATATGTCTTCTTACCGAATGTTATCATCTTGAGAATATCATCGGGATTACTCTCTGTAAGGAGTATGTCAGCGGTTTCTGCTGCAATATCAGTGCCTGTTCCCACAGCAATACCGATATCAGCCCTGGCAAGAGCAGGCGCGTCATTTATGCCGTCTCCTGTCATTGCAACAAATTCTCCCTCATCCTGGAGTTTCCTTATCTCCTTTTCCTTTTCATCAGGCAGCACACCTGCTTTAAAGTCATCAAGATTCAGTTCATCTGCAACCCTCTTGGCTGTCTCTTCATTATCACCTGTAAGCATTATGCACTTAATGCCTGCTTCCTGCAGTTTTTCAACAGCACTGTACGATTCCTCCCTTATCTCATCCTCCAGTGCAATTGTGCCGATATGCTTACTGTTTTTGATAACAACAATTATTGTCTTGCCGTCTGCATTATCTGTCTGCTTGATTTCAATATCTCTCTTTTTTGCCTCTGATGGTGAAAACAGCTGTATCTGCTCTCCTCCTATCTCGCCCTCTATGCCCTTGCCTTTTTCAATATTGATGTTCCCGGCATCCTTCAATTTCACACCTTCTTCCTGTGCCTTCTTGAGTATTGCTTTGCCTATCGGATGCTCTGAACTCTGCTCAATTGAAGCAGCCAGACTTAATATATCCTTACTGGTCATACTCTCATCATGTGACTCAATAATACTCACGCCGAACTCACCCTCTGTTAATGTACCTGTCTTATCAAAAACAACAACAGTTATCTTGCCGGCACTCTCAAATGCAGTTCTGTTTCTTATAAGCAGTCCATTCTGAGCAGATATTGACGTGGATACTGCTGTGACAAGCGGAATTGCAAGCCCCAGTGCATGGGGGCATGTTATGACCATAACAGTTGCAAGGCGTTCAATTGCAAAAGCCGCCTCCTTGCCTGCTGAAAACCAGAATACAAATGTGATTACACCTACGGAGATTGCCGTGAATGTCAGCCACATTGCAGCCCTGTCAGCAAATCTCTGTGTTTTGGATTTCTCTTTCTGGGCATTGCGGACCAGTTCAATGACCTGTTTGATATACGATTCATCACCTGATGCTGTGACCTTCACTTTAATAATACTGTCACCATTGACAGACCCGCCTATCACCTCATCGTCAACTGCCTTTTTGACAGGTTCTGATTCACCGGTGACAAATGATTCATTGATAAACCCATCTCCTTCAGTAATCACTCCGTCAGCCGGTATCTTCTCACCTGCTTTTACAAGTACTATGTCATCCTTATTGATATCCTCAATGGGCACATCCTCAGTATTGCCGTCAATTATTTTATGCGCATTATCAGGCATCAGCTTGACCAGTTTCTCCAATGCACTTGATGCACTGAGAACAGATTTCATCTCAATCCAGTGCCCCAGAAGCATTATATCTATAAGTGTTGCCAGTTCCCAGAAGAAGTATTTGCCTTCAAGTCCCAGTACAACAGCACCGCTGTAAACATAAGCAACAGTTATGGCAACACCAATGAGTGTCATCATACCGGGACGCTTCTTCTTTACTTCAGTATAAAGCCCCTTTAGGAAGGGCCAGCCGCCCCAGGCATATATGAATGATGCAATTGCTAGGACAATGTATTTGTCACCTGCAAATGTAAAAGAGAAATTAAGTATATTCTGTATGAGAGGAGACAGTGCAAGGATGGGTATTGTAAGAACGAGCGATACAAAGAAACGGGTTCTGAAATCCCTAATCATCATTTTATGATGTGAATGGCCACTCTTTTTCATGTTTCCTCCTAAATAATAACCTTGATTAATTATAAATAAAGAATAATATATTTTCTATGGAAAGTAAAGAGATAGAAAGATTTATGAACGAAGCATTGGATGAAGCCCTCAGGGCATATGATGAAGATGAAGTGCCGGTAGGCTCTGTTATTGTACTTGAAGGGAAAATCATCGGCAGGGGCCGTAATACTGTTGAACAGGACAATGACTCAACAATGCATGCTGAGATTAAAGCAATAAGGCAAGCACAGTCACATATAAATTCCTGGCGCCTCAATAATGCATACCTCTTCTCAACAATTGAACCATGCATAATGTGCGTATCTGCAGCAATACTTGCAAGAATTGATACCATTGTTTACGGGGCTCCGGACCCCAAATTCGGAGGCATTAAATCCATTGCAGACATTCCTTCAATCAGGAGCTTGAATCATAAAATAAATGTGATAGAATCTGTAAGGTCTGATGAAGCTGCTCAACTAATGCAGCAATTCTTCAGAGATTTACGCAATAGACGGAGAGGTGGCTGAGTCCGGCTGAAGGCACCGCACTCGAAATGCGGCATACTACTTTGTGGTATCCTGGGTTCAAATCCCAGCCTCTCCGCCAATTAGAAACCATGCTCTGCATGGTTTTTTTATTGCGGAGAGGGAGGATTTGAAAGCGAATGAAAGTGAGCAGCAATCCGCCAGGATTGCACCAGCAGGGTTCTCAATGCACAGCACTTACAACTATTCAAGAAGCATTGCCAGGCTTAGCCTTCAATCCCGACTCGCGACATGGTCGCTCACGTACAACGTACAACGGAAAACGTACAACGGTGTGTGCTGAGCGAGAAGATAAAAGAACTACAAGAAAAAAGAATGAATAGCAGTAAGGAGATTGCTTTGTCGCCTTGCTCCGCGCAATGACATTGCCGGTGGCTGGCAGCTAGCGGCTGATGGCTTGAAAAGCCAGGCTTAGCCTTCAATCCCAGAAGCGTGCGGTTCGCGCGTTTCGTGTGATTCGTGCGATTCGATATTGTGAATAGCCCACCATAAAACTACTGAGATATCGAATTTTATTGCGGAGAGGGAGGATTACGTGTGACACGTAAAGAAGGTAAAAGATTAAAGGTAAAAGGTAAAAGAAGAATCGGCTGACGCCGGGTCAATGGTTGATGGTTGATGGTCAATGGTCAAGAGTGTGTGATTCGCGAGAGCATGAGAGCGAATGGAACGCATAGACCGAGTAGAGCGAATAGTAAGAACAAGAATCAGGATGTACGTAGGGGAGGTGTCAGTGACCCTCCCTGCAGAATCAGCAAGAAGCATTGCCAGATTCGCGACATAGTCGCTCACGTACAAAGTACAACGGAAAATGTACAACGTTTCGTAATGCGTGTTGCGTTATGCGGGGAAAAGGTAAAAGAAGAATCGGCTGACGCCGGGTCAATGGTTGATGGTTGATGGTCAATGGTCAAGAGTGTGTGATTCGCGAGAGCATG
>JAWOBN010000015.1:0-12855 GCA_046484245.1 bacterium
ACAGTAATGCTATTCATGATGATAGGGGGAATTAATTTCCTAGTCCACTACAATGTTCTGACAGGCAATATAAAATCACTATGGAAGAATTTTGAGATGAAGTATTTCTGGATATTCCTCTTGGGCGGCATCAGTATAATAGCATTGACAAGCATTATCAATACAGGCATTGATTATCACTTTGACGGCCTGTCTGAAACCGGTTTCAGGGGTTTTCTCTATCATCTGAAGGATTCAGCCTTTCAGTCAATTTCAATAATGACAACAACAGGATATGCAACAAGGGATATTGGTTCTGCTTATTTTGCTGCTGCTGCCAAACAGATATTCCTCCTGTTCATGGTTATTGGGGGATGTTCGGGTTCCACTTCAGGCGGCGTGAAGGTAATACGCATAGGTGCATTATTAAAACTTGTAAAAACACGGATATTCAAGATCAATACATCAGTACGGACACGTGCCCCCCTTGTAATAGACAAATTCATAGTCAAAGACAGTGAGATTCAGAGGATAAGCATCATATTCTTCATGTGGATGCTTCTTCTTTTTGCAGGGGGACTCATTACTGCACTATTCTCCAATCTCACAGGATGGCAGTCATTCTCAGGCATGTTCTCGGCACTGGGTAATATAGGCCCCTGCTATATATCTGTTGAAGAGATGATACATTTAAGCCCAATAATAAAGATAACATACATAATAGGTATGCTTGCAGGCAGATTGGAGATTCTGCCTGTAATACTGATATTTAACAGAAAGTTTTTCAGATAGGAGGACAAATAATGTATATCATAATTGTCGGAGCAGGCAATCTCGGTGAGGAACTCGTTTCCAAGATCACTATGCTTAAGAAGGATGTTGTTGTCATTGACAGAGACAAGGACGCATGTGACAAGCTCTTTGCCCAATACGGTATTGAGACAATTCACGGAGACGGGTCAAAACTCTCTGTTCTCAGATCAGCAGGCATTGGAAAAGCAGATATGCTTATATCAACAATCAGAAAGGATGATGTAAACCTTGCCATTTCGGTACTTGCCAAGAGTCTCCATATTGATGACATCATTGTGCTGATGAGAGACAAGAGCTATATGGATGCCTATAAAACAAGCGGGGCAACCAAGATCCTCAATATAGTGGATACACTGGTGGAGGATATCATATACAGTATTGAAAAACCGGCAATCAGAAGGGTTGCTTCACTCAAAGAAGGAGCAGTAGAGGTATTTATTCTGGAGATACCGGAAAAGGGCAAGATAACAGGTAAAACAATATCGGAGATTGCATCTGACAAACGCATGCCCCTGGAGAGCATTATAGCAGGCATTTACAATGAAGAGGAGAATGAATTCAAGATACCCAGAGGCAATACCAAAATCCCGTCACTGGCAACCCTCTTCGTCCTCACCAAACCCAACCTCATTAAAAAGACAACCAAGGTCCTCATGGAGACATGAAGGGACGGAGGTTGAATATATCAAAGATATCTTGATAATACTTAATCCATTTTCTTAGCATAATAATATAATGAGCATAAAGAACTATACTTAAGGTTTCTAAACGCAGGTTTAATGATGATGTCTTTATAAGTCAATCCACATAACTCCCTTAAATCAATCAATAATTGTAATCTAATTTTCTTCTCTCTATTGGTTATAAACGCCTTTTCGTTAATATCTATATTCTCTTCTTCCAGATATAACCCTCTTATTTCATCATAGGTGTACTTTTTATGCCTGTCTCTTTTGCGCATATTATACTTTTGGCCGTTTTCGTGTCTGCGCTTGTTGTATATATGCAGTGCCTTGTATATATAATAACGTTTGCCCAGTACAGTCCCGTGTCTTGACTTTACTATTTGAAGTTTTCTTCCTCCTGCCCAGTATTCCAGCTGTTCATTGAAATCTCTTTGACCATTGAATAGCTGTTCAATAAAATCTGTATCAGTAAAATCATCACTGCCATACATTGATGATATGCTTGACCACAAGTAATTATAAGGATTATCCTTAATACCCTTTCTTACGGGATTTAGAAAGGTATATATAACAGACATCCTGAGATAATTGTCATCTTGAATCAGAGTTGATTTGTATCTGTCCCCAAACACATACCCCTTTCTCTTATTGGTTTTATTATAATACAGTGCATATCTTCCCAGCAGATTTCTAAAGAAATCCCCCATTCTTTCATTGTTATTCTGCATAACAATATGGAAGTGGTTACCCATTATACAGAATGCGAATACCCGCATTTTGTAGATCTTTAATGATGCTTTCATCATCTCAATGAACATTGCCTTATCCTTCCAATCAGCGAAAATGGGCATCTTATCAAATCCCCTATTCATGATATGGTGATAAGCCCCCTTAAAAGTCAATCTTCTTGCTCTCATAATTGCCTCCTTTTGTAAATTGTTTCTTTATTATTGTCATTATATCATATATTAATTATCTGTCAAGATCTTTTAAGTTACCTTATTGTTATTTTTAGGGTGATTCTTTTATGTTCTTGTGGTCTTCTTCACAAGATCTTTGATATCTTCAACCTCCGTCCCTTCAGCGTCTTTTCAGCCGTTTGTGGAGGGCCTGTCTGGAGATGCCGAGGAGTTTGGAGGCAATGGTCTGATTGTTTTCTGCTCTTTGTAATGCTTCATCAATGAGCATATTCTCCATTTCTTTTAATGTGGGAAGTGACTCGGGGAATATCATCTCACTTACTGTATCTGTCTGCATATAATCATCCTCCAGCATCTGGGTGCCTATCTTCTCTTTGATGGACTCAGTGGAGAGCATGCCCCTGTCATGTATTGTTACAGCATCAAATATGATTGCCTCAAGCTCCCTGATATTGCCGGGGAATGCATAGTTTTTAAGCATTATCTCCAGTTCCCTGGGATAAGCGGGCTTGTCTCTGCCCAGGTGCTCTGCACTCTTTTCAATGAAATGGTCAAGCAGAAGAGGAATATCGTCTTTCCTCTCTCTTAAAGGCGGTAAATGTATCTGATGTGAATAGAGCCTGTAATAGAGATCTTTCCTGAATTTATTATCATCTACATGTTTCCTCAGATTGATATTTGTCGCCACAATGATCCGCGCATCACTCATCTTGTATCTGTCTGAACCCAGAGGAAGGTATTTCTTCTCCTGAAGGAGGCGGAGCAGTTTCACTTGTGATTCCATAGAGAGATCGCCTATCTCATCAAGAAACACAGTACCGCCTGATGCCTTTTCTATAAGTCCCTTTCTTGAGGAGGCAGCTCCCGTAAAAGCCCCCTTCTCATGGCCGAATAGTGTATCAGAGAAAAGATTGTCATCAAGACCTGCAATATTGACTGCAATAAACTCACCCTCCCTTGAGCTTGAGAGATGTATTGCCTCTGCAAATAGCTCCTTGCCTGTGCCTGTCTCACCTGTAATAAGAACAGGGAGTCCTGATTTTGCAACTGCTTCAGCATATTTGAAGAGAGAGAGCATTTTTTTATTCCGTGTTATGATCCTGCTGAAATTCCCGGGGTTATTGAGCTTATCATTGATCAGGGACTGTTTGAGATTGCGGTTTACAATGCGTATCTCCCTCATCTCAAGAGCTTTTGCCACTGTCTTGAAGAAATACTCCTCATCTATCGGCTTGACAATATAATCAAATGCACCGGATTTCATGCATTCCACAGCTGTATCCACTTCATCTACAGCAGTAAGCATGATCACCGGAATGCCGGGATATTCCACATTAATATCAGGGAGGAGTTCAAGCCCGTTTACATGCGGCATCATAATGTCCATTATAATCAGCGAGTATTCCCTGTCAGCAATCATTTTCATTGCCTTAGAGCTGTCTGAACATGTCTCCACATTATTATACCCCTTTGTATTGAGAATTGTCTGCATACTGAAGAGAAACTGCTCCTCATCATCTATCAGGAGTATTGGTTTTAATGGTCTTGTTCTTTTCACTATTCCTCCTTATTAACGGGGATTTCCAGTATTACTGTTGTGCCTTCTCCGGGCCGGGACATCACATTTATGCGCCCATTGTGTTTCTCAATTATATTATATGAAATGGACAGTCCCAGTCCTGTCCCTCCGGTATTCCTCTTTGTTGTGAAAAACGGGTCAAATATATGGGATGCAATTCCCTCTGACATTCCCTTTCCATTATCTCTGACCTTCACTGTAACAGTATCATCCTCACAGCTGGACTCAATGGATATGCTGCCCCTGTTCTCACTGACTGCATCACATGCATTTGTCAGGAGATTAATTATCACCTGTTCAATCTGCTGTGAGCTGCATGCAATTTCAGGTATATCCTCACTGAGTTGAACATCAAATGAATCCGTGCTTCTCTTTATGATATTTCTGACGATCATTACTGCGGATTCTATGATAAGATTGATATTGCACATTGAGAATGAATCATCACTGTCTGACTTGGAGAAGTTCTTGAGATTGGAGACAATGGATTTTATCCTCTGAGTACCGTCATTGATGCCATTAATCAATTTGGGCATCCTTGACTTCAATTGAGGATATTCAAGTCCTGCTATTGTCACAGATTCCTTGTCTTTGATGAACTGGTCCAGGAGTTTCTCCACATCATCCCAGACATCCCTTATCACTTTGCCATTGAGCATTATATAATTATTTGGATTATTGATTTCATGAGCCACACCGGATACAAGTGTGCCGAGTGTTGCCATCTTATCCGCCTGTCTCAGCTGTTTTTCCTGCAATTTTGCCTTCTGCTCCGCTGATTTCTGCTCTGTTATATCAATAATGAATCCCTCAATTGCATGGTTCTTATTTGATTTCTTGATAACCACTCCCCGCTCTGACATCCATCTAACCTCACCGTCTCTTCTCCTTATACGGTATTCTATCTTGAATTTCTTATTCTCATCAAATGACTGCTTGACACTTCTTTCTATCATTTCTTTAAACTTGTCTTCTATCATACTGCCGTATACAGGATTTCCGGTCAATTCATCGGGCCTATATCCGGTTATATCCTCACATGCACTGCTTATGAAATCAAAGGAATAATGATCACTGTAGGGGGAACTGTAAACCATGCCCGGAAGATTGCTCATCAGCACATCCATCTGTCTCTGGTTTTCCTTGAGCTGCATCTCAGCTTCTATACGCTCTGTGATGTCCTGCTGCGTGCCCCAGATTGACTTGAGATATCCATTTTCTGCAATACCCAGAGCACTGTTGAGAAAATACTTCACCCTGCCCCTGCTGTCCTTCTCTTTTGTAATATAATTGGTGGATTTGTACCCGTTTTCAACAAAACCCGCCTGTTTCTCTTCACTGTCTGTTTCCTGCCTGTAACTGCTGTCAGTGAAAAAATCTATTGGCTTGCCTATCATCTGATCAGTTGATTCAAAACCATACATACGGGCGCAGACCTCGTTGCATTCTGCAATATATCCGTGTTTTCTTATCATTTTTGACTGCTTAGAAGCAGGCAGATCAGTGGGTATATCCTCCCTGAATACAACGCGCCAAATACCCTCATTGCTGTTTTTCACAAACTCCCTGTACCTCTTCTCCCTCTCAATGAGTTTGCGCCTGTTCTCTATTGTTTCAGTAGTATCCTTCATTGTGCCTATCATATGATGAGGACGTGACTGATTATCATAGATGACAATTCCCTCATCATGTATGTATCTGTATTTCCCCTTCTTATGCCTTATTCTGTAATTGAGGGAATATCTGCCCTGCTTATCCATTATCTCCCTCATTGATGAAACGAGACCTTCATAATCATCCGGATGTATCAGCTCCTTGAAATGCTCCCTGTAGTAATCAGGGAATGTCTTCTTTGAATAACCCGTCAACCTGTATATATTGCCGAACCAGTCGGTCTTGCCTGTCTTGAAATTATAGTCATAGATAATATGGCCTGTCTGTTTTGTTACAATTGAGTATCTTTCACTGCTCCTCTTCAGTGCTGCATGAGCCTTTTTATTGTCAATGAGATTAAACAGAAGCTTGGCAATGAATTTCATTTCATCACCTGATGCATCCGGCAGCACAATACTGCTTCCCGACAATATAAAGACAGCAAAGAGCTTTCTCCTGTATATAAGGGGAATGAGATTGAGAGGGGGCTGCAACTTTCCTGTATCCCATGAATCACTCTTAATATCATTGCCGGTATTCAATGAAACTATATTGCCCGATAAGAGTTCATCTTCCAATGCAGCTGAGAATCGGATTGTCTGCCGGGGCTCTGCAAGAGTGTCACTGCTGTACTGATAATGTACAGTGAACATATCATCATTGTTTCTTGTCATGATAATCAATGCATCAGAATTGAAATACGATATTATTTCCTTCATTGAAAATTTGAGGATACGCTGCAGTGATGTGTATCTTGCTGACAGAAACCTATTCGTGATATCATTTATCAAATCCCTGAATCTGTCATGTCCGGCGCCATTCGCACTGCCTGTTACAGTATAACCCTCTTTGTCCCTTATAACAAAGACATCCGCACCATTAACTGCAAACTGTCTTGATGTATGAGGGGGAATGTCCAGTTGAGAAGCGGCAATGCTCAAAATTGCAGGCAATTTCCTGTCAAGTGGCCCGAGTATATATTCAGCAGGGTCATTGTGCTGCTTGATAGTGAACTCATTGTCTGACCTTATGTATATTGCTCTATTATCTGAAACCGGCATCAATAACTTCTCCTTTGTCTCAATGATAATAGATGGAAACAATCAATCAGTCAAGAGTAAGTCACTGGACTGTCAACACAGCTGTACTGACCGCCTTATCCTGCATTGCCCGGATCTTGCATTTACCGGGATTTACACCTTTTAATTTGACAAAATCCTCATTGATCTCTTCAATCACAATAATATCCGATTTGGATAGCGTCCAGTCCGGACTTATATAACGTCTGTTCTTTATGCGTACATTATTCTCGTCAAATGCAATTGCCCTCATGACAATTGTCTCTCCCACACGGATATTAGTCGGGCCATCTATAAGTATCGTACAGCACTCAATACTTTCAAAATCATCCCTGCTTGTCTTCGGCCCGCATGATGTCAGCATCAATGCTGCAATGAATATTAATAAAAAAACTCGCCTCATCAAGCCCCCCTTTTTTTTATATTTTAGGGGAATAGCTGTGTTTTGTCAAGTATATTGTGAACCGTTTGACATTATTCCCATCCCCTCAGTTTTATATGATGATAGAGCTGGGCTAATGCAATTAATGTTAGAGGCAGTGAAACAGCAAGTCCTATGACAGTTATTGCCATAATGAAATTAACAGCATAGAGGATTATGCCTATTACAAATATCTGCCATTGGTACTTCTTCGTCATGCCCCATGAAGCCTTGAGAGCTTCAAATGCAGTATAGCCCCTCTCCACAATAAGATAAGGGTAGAATATGAGTCTCACTGCTATAAAAATCCCCGGTATAACAAGCATCAAAAGGCCTATAAATACTGACAAATTATAAATAATTGTTCCGGCAATAAAGGAGAACAGCATGCCGCCGGGCGTAAAGAGCATTGAGAAATCATACGGCTTGCGGTTTGTCATATTTACTGCTATTTTGACAATACCAAGCTGAATCAGCATATTGATAAAAAACATTATGATAGTGACAGCCGGATTGATATCCATTCCTGTTGAGGACATATCTGCAAGCATGATCTCAATAACAAGCACTATCATGAGAAATATCATGATGCCTATTATGAAGAAATAATTATGTTTTATTATGTATCGGAGTGATGAGAGGTATTCCTTATAATCAATCCTGTCCATAAGCTAAAACAGACTGTAGTTTATATTGATTGAAAGATTTTCACTGTGCATCAGATCCGCATCCTTATCCCTGTCATAGAGCAGTTTGACATTGACATTCACATTGATATATTCATTGATTGATGCAGTCAGTATGTTTTCAAACTCCAGATCGGGAGACCGCCAGTTCTCATTGACCGATGTACTTTTGATAAGTGCTTTGAATAATCTTATTCTTCCCGTATAATTGACATTCTCTGCAAGAACAGATGATATGTCGCCGACTGCCTCAAAACCGGCTTCAGTTGTAAATCTCATTGAATCTGCAACATACTGCTGCCTTGTAAAATGTTCAACTGCTGAGAGTCCTGTTCTCAGTGAAATCTGCGTCTTCTCATTATTGACAATATATCTGCCTATGCCAATACCCTGGCTGATTGTGAGAGGATTCAAATACATTGTAACAGAATCAGTATTATCAGTGAAATATGTCTTCAGGCGGAGACTTGCATAAGGGTCTGCAAACCATCCGGGCATGAATCTCCCAATTGATTCCATATCAATATTGTCCGATGATTTGACCGGCTCAAGCCATTCACCGCTTGAATCATCCTCAAAGACACTGCATCCCAGTTCTGACAAGAGATTGTTCTCCAGCATGAATATTTCTGCAGGTTTGTAATTTATCCTTAAATTGAATGAGAAACTCCCTGTAATATTATTGGCGGATTCTGTAAGGAAATTATCACTGTAATTGTCAAAAGAGAGGGATAACCCCATATCACCCTTCTTCTCTACTGAAGCACTTGCTGATAATGCCAGTAATGTCAATAAAATAAATATCACTGTTCTTTTCATATTAATCTCACTGTATAATGTATATTAAGGTATTTTCACCTGTCATGTCAAATACTTCTATCACGTCACGGTTTCTCATCCTGATGCAGCCATGGGAAGCGGGAATACCGATAAGCCCCTCCTCGGGGGTTCCGTGTATATAAATATGTCTCTCATATGAATCAATGCCTATACCCCTGTTGATGCCCTCTTCCATACCGCTTAGATGCATAATCCGTGTTGTTATCAGATCATCTTCAATATCAATGCTGTCTTGAATAATCTCTGCCTTTTCACCTGTGCTTGAGAGGAATCTGAATATTGTGCCGATATCCTCATTCTCCCCGTACTTTCCCCTTATCCTGTGCATTCCGGGAGGTGTTTTATTGGAGTGAGCTATACTTCCCACACCATATGAGGATGTTGATACAGGAAATACTTTGATAATAATTCCCGCACTGTCAGCAACAATCATTTTCTGATATTCCACTGATACAAGCAGAACAATACTGTCCCGGGTTGCTGCTCTGCATCTTGAAAAAGCGGATGCCATATCACTCATGAATTTACTGTCATTGAAGAGTTCAAATGAATCACTTATCTCATTATTATCGGCATTGAAGAACCTTCTGCCTGACTCATCAAGCACATATGTGCACACTGTATTGAACAGCCCGTTTGTATCTGTTATTGATATGATAATACCCGGACCGAGAGACGGATTGACAATGCTTAACGGAGCATTAACAGGAAGCCCGTAAATACTGATGCCGTCTTCCGGTGTCAGTGATACAACTGTCAGCAATACAGTCAATATAAATAAAATTGTCTTCATCCATTCTCCGTTCAATTCACAATATTTTCTATCAGTATCTTAACACCAATCAGAATAAGCACAAGCCCCCCTGCCCTCTCTGCATAATGGCCGATACTCCTTGTAATTCTTCTGCCTACAAGAAAACCTGCAATACACATAAGAGCTGTGACTGCACCTATAATTATCACAGGAAGTATTATACTGACACGGAGCAACCCCAGACTGACGCCTGTCATAAAGGCATCAATGCTTGTTGCAATTGCCAGGCCTGTCAGTATGAGGAAACTGTTGATATTTATTGCCGCCTTCTCCTCTGTCATACTCTGATGTATCATCTTTATTCCCAGAAGGACGAGGATGAGGAATGCGAAATACGGACCCCATGAATTAACTGTTTCTACTACTGTATATGCAAGGCTGTATCCGATAAGTGGCATGACTGCCTGAAATATGCCAAAGAGCAGTCCGAGTTTCAGACTGTTGCGTTTTCTCATATCACTGCCTGAAATCCCGGCTGTAATAGATACTGCAAATGCATCAGCTCCCAGACCGGCTCCAATGAATATCATTGTAAGAATACTCATATTATATATGCCTGTTCCTGAAAAAGAGGGATATGAGGAATACTGCAAAGAGTATCAGTACAATAGAGGCACCTGTAGGCAGATCAAAATAGTATGACAGGAAGAATCCGCTTACTGATGATATAAGTGATATGATAACAGATACTATTACTGCCGGTTTGAGCCGTCTTATGAAATTTAGTGCAGTGAGTCCCGGCAATATCATCTGGGCAGTTATAAGAACCACTCCTATTATCTTCACAGACACTACAATATTCAGTGCAAGAATACCGATAAAACTGTAATAGAGGGGTTTGACCGGAATACCGTAAATGAGAGATAATTCCTCGTTGTATGCAATGTAGAACAATTCCTTGAAGAAAATTATTATAAACATCAGATTTATGATAAAGAGAGCGGAGAGCCAGTAGATATCAATATTCCTGACAAGCAGTATATTGCCGAAGAGATATCCTGCAATATCCACATTGACATTTGAATTGACTGATATCAGTATTATGCCCAATGCCATGGAAACCGAGAGGAAGACAGTTGTGATATTTGCCTCTTCAAGAGAAAATCTCCTGGAGACAAATCCTATAATCAGGGCTATTATCAGTACAAAGAGAAGAGTCGGGGCATTGAGCCCAATACCCAGAAGCAATGCCAGTGCAATGCCGGCAAATGAGATATGCGCAAATGCCTCGGACATATACGATATTTTCTTGAGAGCTACAAATGGCGATATCAATGCTGTGGAGCCTGCAGATAGAATAGCACCTAAGAATGCGATTCTGAGGAATGAGACAGAGAAAACATCAAACAATCAGTACTCCTTATGAATCAGTTTAACCACATCACCGTATGTTTCCTTGATAATGTCGGCATTGACAAGCTGAGCCTCTCTGTGACAGTGGAGCTGTCTGTTCAGGCAAATAACCTGCTTGCTGTACTCCATAACAGTCCCTATATCATGCGATATCAGTATTATTGTTTTACCCTCTTCATTGAGATCCTTGAGGAGTGAGTAGAACTGTGTGATTTTCTGCTTGTCCACCCCTGCTTCCGGTTCATCAAGGAACAGATAGTCACTCTGTGATACAAGAGCCCGGGCAATATAGAGTCTCTGTAATTCACCGCCGGAGAGTGAGCCTATCATATGCTCCTTCAGATCAATCATATTGACATAATCCAGTGCCTTGCGGGCACTTTCTCTGTCTTCATCCGTAAAATTGCCTAACAATCCCCTCTTGCCAGCAAGTCCCATCAGGCATATTTCCATAACAGTAGCAGGGAACAGTCTGTCAAACTCCTCCCTCTGAGGTAAATATCCGATAATATTGCTGCTGAGCCACTCTCTGTTATCCATACCATCTATTGTCACTGTCCCTGAATAATCTTTGATAAGCCCCAGTATGATCTTTATCAGAGTGGATTTGCCCGCACCATTGGGTCCCAGAACAGCTGCAAATTCATTATCCTCAATTGTGAGATTGATATCCTTGAGTATGTGTTTATTGCCTGCATAATAATTGACATTATTGACTTCTATCATCAGTAATGCCCTTTTCTATCATAGACCAGTTGTACATGAGTAATTGGCTGATTGAATTTATCTCATCAATATTACCCAGCGGATCCATCTCATAGACCTCAACACCCAGTTCAGAAGCAATAATATCAGCTGACTTGCTATTGAGCTGAGGCTCTGAATACACTGCCCCTATATGCTTCAACCGGGCTTGGCCAATCAGTTTCACGAGATGACCCGGAGAGGGCTCTCTGCCTGGAGCTTCCTCTATGGTTCCGGCTGCTGTGATTTCATACTGCTCAAGGAAATAATAGAAAGAATTGTGGAATGTTATGATTTCAATACTGTCATAACCTGCTCTCTCCATTCTTATGATACTGTCCGTTTTCATGAGAGAATCAATGAAAAGCTCATAATTGGCTTCATAGTACGATGCATTGGCACTGTCAATATTGACAAGTGCATTCTTCACAATAAGGGCAGCACTCTTGAGATTATCAACAGATAGCCAGATATGCGGATTGAAATTATCATTCTCATACAGTGAATCACCTATAATAACAGCCCTTCTGTCATTCTTCAGTTTGTTTATGAGATTCTCCTCCAGATGAAGGCCATTGAGTATAATGAGTTTTGCATTGGACATCATCCGTATATCCGAGGGTTTCGGGGAATATGTGTGGGGTGATGAGTATTCAGGGAGTATATTCTTCACTGTCATTTCACTGCCTGCAATACTGCTCGTGAGAAAATAATATGGTTTGATACTTGTCAGCACATCAGCATTTGACGGAAAGATGATTATAGAAATTAATAAGCTGACCAGTATGAGAATATGTTTTTTCATGATATGTCCCGCAGTAATGCTGAGGGATACTACTCTTCCCGGTCTTCTCCCTCAGGCTCATGCTCTTCCACGAATTTCTTTATATCATCAATATTCTGTACAATAAGTCGCGCCTTGGACAGGCCGAATGAAAATGGAAATCTGTCATCCTCACTTCTCTTCAGTATAATAATGGGATTGCCCCTGTATTCTGATGTTTCTGCAGTCATTATTCCTCCTTTATGATTATAATATATAATAATATAAAAATATAGAGGCAAGTCAATACCTAAATTATATTTTGTAATTCCCAAAAAAAAATGTCCCCTTAAATTACTATTAAAAAATGTCCCTTTTTGAGGTAAACTAATCTCCTTTGTACAAGGAGGTTAAAAATGCAGGAAAAGGAGCTGAAATTAACAATGAAAGAACATAACAGACACAAAATCATGGAAAAGGTAATGAACAAGGAAATGAAATTAACACAAGCGTCAGAGCTCATGG
>JAWOBN010000070.1:0-47422 GCA_046484245.1 bacterium
CTGAAGATCCTTGTGGGGTCCTCAGTAAAGAGGCCTTTCCTGTTTGCCCTGACAAGACCACTGTGGAGATCATCTAATCCACCGGTTTTATCAATGATCTCTTCTGTTTCAGGTGCCATTGCCATTGAATTGATTGTAAAATCCCTTCTCCTGATATCATCCTCAATGCCTGCCGGTTCAATGTCAGGCAGTACGCCGGGCCTTTCATAAACCTCCCTTCTTGCTGTTATAATATCTACTGAGAGGCTGTCTATACTGTAGGCAGCTGTTTTGAATCGTGAAACCATCTGCGGTTTTGTTTCAAAATATTCATTGAACACTCTGAGGAATGCGTCAAAATGATATTCAACAGCAATATCAATATCAGTGAGATTTTCAATACCGAGGATTCTGTCCCTGACAAAACCGCCTATGAGATAGAAATCATACTCTGTATTCTTTGAAATATCTTTTAATGAATTGAGGAAAGTATGATAATTCATCTAAAAAATGAGGGGCTTTATTTAAAGCCCCTGTATTCTACATCCTGCTCTTTGCTTTCTTGAGGTATCTCTCTGCTTTCCTGTTGCCCGGTTCAAGTTCAAGCACCTCTTCAAATTTCTTTACAGCCTCTGCATATTCGCCATTGAGGAAGTGCTGATATCCTTCATCGTATAATTCATCAGGATTCTTCTTCGGCTGGGGTTTGGGCTGAGGTTTTGGAGCCGGCTTATTTGCAGCATCTATTTTTGCCTGCATCTCTGAGTATTTGCGTTTTGCCTCTGCATTATTCCTGTCAAGCACAAGTATGGCATTCCATTCATTCCTCGCACTCTTATACCAGTCCTTGTTTTCATAGGCAATGGCATTCTCCCTGTGTTTTGCTATTGCATCATTGCGCTCCTTGATAGCTTTCCTGTAATATGCCAGTATTGTCGGGTCATCGGGCAGAATGTCCCTTGCCTCTGTAAGTTTATCAAGCGCACTCTTTATATTGCCTTCATTGAGATCATCCCTTGCATCCTTGACAAGCGCAATTGCCTCCTCACGCGCTTTTGCTTTCTTATCATCCTTCTTCTGGAGGCGCACATTGAGTTCTGTTGTTGCATTGCCGGATACGGAGAATACCCTCTTCTGCCACTTGTAATTATCAGCATCAACCTTTATCTTGTACTTGCCCGGTTTGAGCTTCATCTTGACCCTGCCTGATGACAACTTATAGGGACCTGCATCAATGTTCTCAAAATCAATCAGTCCGGATATATTCTTCCCTGATGAATTATCCAGTATATTGACAACAAGATAACCGTGCTGCGGTTTTTCACTCTGGAGATTGAATATATAATTGACACTCGCATCAATGCGCGGTCTCTGGTTAGGGTCATTTGAAGTGAACAATTCTGCATGTGTAAGAGCTGCATCAACAGACAGCACATCATTGTGGAACCTCAGTCCTGCATTGACATCCCTGCCGTCAACATCAGCCAGGAATGAGAGATTGTCTATAATAGGCACTTCAACACCGCCGAAGAATCCGAACATCAGATCTGTTGTTATTCCGTCTGTCAACTGTGTCTCATTGAAGAATGCTGCTGTTGAGAGGAATCTGCCTCTTGAATAACCGACAAATTCACCCCTGCCGATACCCACACTGAATTTACCTGCACTGCCGAAATCCTTGGATGCAATGAGATACACACTGAGCATATCAGCTGCCCTTTCATTCCAGGAATAATCATAATATCCGGTTGCACTGGGATCACTGCCTCCTCCGCCTTCATCAATATACTTCCTGTAAGTGATATTCCTCACTCCTGCTGAGAGGGCGGGTAATGCCTCACTCTCCTTCATAATATTATACTGAAAATGCAGGGCAAAGTCCTTTATTGTGTACATGTTCACAGTAATATCCATTATATCCAGTATACCGTATGATACAGCCATATTGTATGAGAATGGAACCCTGTCTTCACTGAGTTTGATTGCAGTGGAACCGTACAGTGCAATATCCAGCTGCCCGTTACTGAGTGTATATGCAGTGGGATTTCCCAGTAACTCCGTTTTCTTTATTGTCAGAGCATTCACCTGTAAAATAATAATTATTGCTAATACTAATATAATAAATCGTTTCATCAGCCCTCCAAGACTATTTTATCTAATTATAGATATCTGATAATCCGTGTCAACAGGTTTTTGATGTTTTTATTATCTGATATGTAATCAACGGCCATTATTCTTACATTCAATCTACCCTCAGATCATCCATTTTCCTCCTCCTCTTTCCTATGCATATAATCTCATGGTAAATTCATGCAATTACAGACCATTATGGAGCAGCAGAATACCCCCTTGACTTTTGTCAAATGTTTTATATAATAATACAAAGAAAGGAGGTCGTTATGAGATTCAGATTCCTTTTAACCATTTCATTAATACCATTTATGCTCACTGCTGCAATTGTGAACCCCCAGTCGGAACCCCAAGACACAATATCTGTCGGGAAGTCCCAGAAGACTGATACAAAGATGATCTTTGATTACTGCAAATATTTCCTTCTGTGCAATCCCGCAGGTTTCAATACTGAGGAATTGAAATATTACTCCTTTGCTTCGGGTTTTGATATTGTTGAAACAGCCCATTACTCGCAGGACAGTATTGCTGCTAAGGTTTCCGCACTTCACTCAAGCAGAGGCAGGCCTGCTGCCATTATTCTTGTGGGTGACGAGATTATACTGAAGCCCCACTGTGAGCTTGTTAATCCCTACAGCGGGAATCATTTTTCCACTGATGATTATTTTGCAATTGACGGAGATTCCGTAAATCCTGTCTGCCCTGTCTTCCGTCTGCCTGTCAAGACACAGTCACAACTGGATAATCTGCTCTCAAGGACAGTCCGTTTCATGCAGAATGCGTCACTCTCAGACATATCTTTAATGACTCCATTTGAAGACATCAACAGTGACTCTATTGAGGATTATCATTACTGTATGACAAATGAGAGGATCCGCCTGTCCCTGGCAGGTGATTTGTCTTGCTCATATTCATACGGGTCTGATTGCCCTTATCCGAAGTATCTCTATGACGGTGCGCTGCTGCCTGATGAACTGCTCAAACCGCATTATGACTGGGATATTTCCCATGATGATTTCAATGAGTGCTTTGAAAACCCCGCACTTGTATCATACTGGGGGCATGGCAATGAACTGGCGACAGTGATGCCCCATCTTTCAACTGCCTATATGACTTATTATAACATGAATACAGGCGGGCTGCTCTTTCTCTTCTCCTGTCTTACCGGCAATTTCAGCAATGACCTCAATCAGCACAATACTTGCCTGGCGGAATCCCTGCTTCTGTATGACCAGGGTGCTTCATTTGTCCTTGCATCCTCAACAGAGACATTCCTGCAGTACAACAGGAATATGCTCCTCATGCTCTATGACTGTCTTGACAACAGCCTCTTCCCTGTTGGAAGTGACGAGTCTGATCTGCATCTCTACAGAATTGTCCATTCATTAAAGGCGCATACACTGTCATTTGCAGGCCTCAACAGGTATTCATATGCACAGGCGAGGAGCTATCATGCATTCGGACTGCCGTTTCTTATTATGATGAAGACAGGCAGCCCGCATCTCTTTGACACCCCCGATACTCTCTACACCAGTAATCCTCGTCTTGATATCCATGCTTATGCCGGTGACACACTCTTTATATTCTCTGACAGTGTCTTTTATGACACTTTTGCCGTCAGTTCCGGCCTTAACAGCAAGCTAATCACCAATACCCCGGAGGGATTACTCTACATTTCCTCATACAAGAACGGATATCTCCATATTGATTCGGTGAGTATTATCGCTTCACCGTTTCATATATCGGGTTTTGACATCAATGACATCACAGGTGATAATGACAATACTGCAGAATGCAGTGAATCACTGTTTGTCTCATTTGACTGTTTTGCTGACACCTGCCGGAGAGTCCGTGTTATTTCCGGTGAAACCCATGTCATAGATTCTGTTCTGGATATATGCGCCGGAACAATGCGCGACTCTGTTGCTGTAATAATGAAAGACAGTGTCACGAGATGCAGGATGTATTTTGTCTCAGGCTCTGATTCATTTGTATATGACATGCCTGTTGAAAGACGGGCTGTTCAATTGGATTCCGTAATTATGCTTGATGACTATCCGCTTGCGGAGAATGAATATGTCAATTTCAAATTCCACTTCTCATTCGGCGGTCATGATTATGATTCGCTTCTCATTGATTTTATCTCAGACAGTGCTGATTTCATATATGAGACAGTATCAGTGAATAATTGCTCTGACCCGGCTGTTGTATTCAATACAATCCGTTTTACAGGCAGATACTGTCCTGTCACAATCAGGTGTTCTTCGCGTTTTCTCAAGAATGAGTTTTCAATGGAATTCTCCGTACCGCTGAGCAATGAACTCTTTGTCTATGATCCTGCAGGCATGCTCCGGGGCTCATCTTTTCTCAATTTCCTCAGGGATTCACTGGGACTGTCCCCTGTTACAGGCAGTGCATTGAATGATTCCGTAATATACCCGGCATATATATTCTCCATGGGCAATTATCCTGATAATAATGAAATGGACATATATGAAGCTGACTTTATAAGAGAACTGTTCTGCAGGAATATACCCCTGTATCTGGAGGGAGGGGACTGCCTCGGTTATGACAGTGAGGGCAGGGACCTGCAGGATTTGTTCAATATTGACAATGCATATGACGGCAGTGACATAAGTTCCGGAACAAGGATATACTTCACCCCGCTGGATGATTCACTCACTGTAAGGGAGCAAGCGGGCTGCATTGATTATTATAATACGGATAATTGCATGCACACTGCATCAGGCAGGTCATATTCATCATTGTCTCTTACAGGATTGGCTCAGTCAATTTCAGTAAGCAATCTCCATTATCCTGACAGCAATAAGATGTACTACTTATATTATCTCTTTCTCATGCGCCCCTCTGCCAATCTGCTCTTTCCAGGCAGTATTACAATGAAACATACCCAAACATTAAATATATTCAATGGGGGCAGTACTGTAATGATGGAGATGCTGCACACACCCTCATTTTTAAGAAGTGTTCAGTACAGCAAGAGAATAATCCCCTCTGATACATCTATCAGTATCAAGCTGATTCCCGACAGGCAGTTCAAGGGTTTGCTCACTGATTCCATTGTATTCACTGTATTCAGTGATACTTTCTCCATTGAGGTCAATTATCTGTCCCCTCACAGCTATGCCCTGGACAGGGAAGAGAGGGGTGTTGACCCGGCTGAGCATCCGCTTGATAAGGCAGGTGATATAAAATCCCCTGTCTCTTCCCATAAGCCTCTCCTCTATGACAAGGCAGGCAGAATTGTCCGGCAGCCTGTTGGTGGCGTATATTTCAGCAAGTCACAGGGCAAATTTGTATTTATAAGATGAAGGGAGAGGTTTAAACCTCTTCCCTTCTTCTCTTTATCCTTGACTCCACTATTGAATAGAGTACAGGTATGATAATAAGTGTCACCAGTGTGGATATAAAGAGGCCGCCCACCACAACAATACCCAGCGGCCTCCACATGCCTGAACCGCTTCCGGTTGAGACAGCCAGTGCCATCAGTCCGCTCATTGTGGTGAGTGCAGTCATCAGCACGGGCCTGAGACGGGTCTTGCCTGCAAGAGGCACAGCTTCCTCAACTGACATGCCCCTTATTCTCAATTGATTGGTGAAATCAACAAGAACAATGGCATTATTGACTACAATACCTACCAGCATCAGCATGCCAATAAATCCCATTACGGACAATGCTGTATTGGTAATGAACAATGCCCATATCACACCGACAAATGCAAACGGCAGTGAAAATATTATGATAAACGGGTCAATGAATGACTCAAACTGACCTGCCATTACAAGGAAGACAAGAAGAATGCCCAGCATAATTGCAATTGCCAGATCCCTGAATGATTCCTGCTGACTCTCCACATCTCCGCCCTGGTCTATTCTCACACCATCAGGTATTCTCAAGTCCGAAACAATTTCATCCACTGCCAGTGTTGCTTCGGAAATAGGTATGCCGTCAACATTTGCCTCCACCTTGACAAATCTTTCAGCATCCTTTCTCTCAATAAGAGGCGGCTCTTTTGTTCTCTTTATTTCAGCCACAGCAATTAGGGGCATGGACATCCCCATGGGATTGTAAACAGGAATACCGCTCAGATCATTAATTGATGTGAGGTATTTCTTGTCAAATGCCAGATTAATATCATATTCAAATCCGTCCTTTCTGAAGACAGAGATATCACTGCCATTGATGCCTGTATAAAGCGACTGCATGAGAAATGCGGTATTCATTCCTGTTGACGGCATTTTATCCTTTCTGGGTATAATGGAAATATTATCAAATGCCTCATCCCTTGACAACGATATATCCACCAGACCGCTGACATCCTGCATACGGTCTCTGATTGATTTGGCAATAGAGAATATTTCCTCTACATCACTGCCGTATATCTCCAGCTGTATCTGTTTGCCTCCGCCCATGAATCTGCCCCCGGGGCCGCCTGCAGAGAAATTGGATGACTGAATTTCAGGATAGGTGTTGAGCATGGCTCTGATTTTATTGATTGCATCACTGTATGTGCTTTCCCCTTCAAGATTCAGTTTGCCTATGACAGTAATTGAATATGAATTCCTGTCTGTTGACATTGCGCTATTGCCCCCTGATTCAAGCCCCGCCTGCATGGACCATATTGCAAATTCGGGGATCTCATTGGGTATAAGGATATTGAGTGAATCAATAATGCTTGATGTTTCCTCAATTCTCATGCCCGGGATCAGCTTTACTGTTCCAAACACCATGGAGCTGTCCTCACTGGGGAAGAACTCTGTCTTCAGTGAAGGGATGATCATCAGCGACAGTATGAATATTATCACTGCTGACAAGAGGATGAATTTCTTATGCTTCAGTGCAAAATTGAGGAATCGGGAATAACCTGATTCAACTGCAACAAATACTTTCTCAGATTTCAGCTCAAACTTAGTCTTTTTATGTCCGAGATGCCTCAGTATCCTTGATGAGAGCATCGGGGTCAGGGTTGTGGATGTTATCAGTGAACCCAGCAGCACAATGGACACTGTGTATGCAAGCTGTTCAAAGAGCACTGCTGTGAACCCCTGAACAAAAAGCAATGGAATGAATATGGCAATTGTCGTGAATGTAGAGGCCATGATAGCAGTGACGACCTCTCTTGTCCCCCTGTATGATGCCTGCCTTATCTTCTCATTCTCCTCATCCCTGTGTCTGAAAATATTCTCCAGAACCACTATGGAATTATCCACAACCATTCCTATTGCAATGGAGATTGAGGCAAGTGAAATCACATTTATTGAACTGCCGGAGAAATAGAGATAGATAAATGCAATTATAAGTGAGAATGGTATTGCCAGTGCAATAATAAATGATCCCCTGAAGTTCCTGAGGAACAACAGTACTACAAGAATGACAAAGAAGAAGGCATACAGTACTGTTGAACGCAGATTGTTTATTGAATCCTCAATATCAACAGATGTATCATAGAGCATATCTATGCGTGTATTTTCCGGATAAATGTTTTTTGCCTCTTCAATCTTCTCCTTGACATCATCAACCACCTCAATGGTATTGGTGCCTGACTGTTTCTGGACAACAATAACAATGCCTTCATTATCCCTTATCTTACTGACAGACCGCATTTCCCCTGAACCGAATGTCACTTCAGCAACATCCTCCAGATATATGGTCTGATACGAATCTGTTGCACCGATAACAGTCTTCCTGATCTCATCAATTGATTCATATTCACCGGGTATCCTGACTGAATATGCCATCTTGCCCTCTTTGACCTCACCAAGAGGTGCATTGAGATTACTTGCAGTGATTGCACCTGTTATCTGACTGAGGGTTATATTGAATCTCTGCATAGAAGGTATATCTACCCGGATATTGACGCTTTTATCCCTGCCCGAAGCAAATACAGAACCGACACCTGAAGCCTGCCTCAGTTTATCCAATACCTGTTTTTCTGTTATTGCATAGAGATCCTCAACCGTCATGTCCGGTGATGAAACACCTACAACCATTACAGGGGCCATGGAACTGGAGAACTTAAAGACCATGGGGTCAGTCGCACCGTCAGGCAATCTGGATTTCACAAAATCAAGCTGACTTCTGATATCATTGAGTGCCGCATCCAGGTCCTTGCTGTAATCAAAGGTCACTTCAACAACAGATACTGATTCCCTGGACTCAGAGCTGATCTCTTCAATGTCCGGGACCATGGACACGGATGATTCAATCTGCTTTGTAATCTGTTCTTCAATATCAGTGCTTGATGCACCGGGATAATATGTAATAATTGAAACTGTGGGCAGCTCAATATTGGGGAACAGTTCTATTGGAATACTGGTAAGTGAAATCACACCCAGAATAAGCACTATGAGGAATGATACTATTACAAGAATTGGCCGTTTTATTGCTAATTTAATCATTATTACCTCACTTTATCCTTATCTTCTGACCATCCCTGACAAAGGATGAGCCTGCTGTTATAATACTGTCACCGCTCTCAATGGAATTGATTATCTCAATATAGTCATTACCCATAAGCCCCGGCTCCACAGGCATCTTCACTGCCTTGCTGTTTTTGATAATATATATATATGAGTCCTCTCCATCACTGTGATATGCTTCATTCGGTATCCGGAGCACGCCCTCTTTCCTCTCAGTGAAAAGCTCTATTGATGCAGTACCGTTTATCAGTTTCCTGTTGCTGTTTGACAGCATGATATCCACTGAACCGAGTCCTGACCTGTTATTTGGGAAATAGGAGCATCTGGTCACCTTGCCGTCATAATGCTCTCCATCTACAATAACCTCTGCATTAACACATTCCCTCAATTTATTGAGTATATTTTTCGGCACATCAATACGTGCCATGATTCTTGAGGGATCGGAGATATTGGCAACCGGTGCTTGCGGCATTACAGGCTGACCCTTAAGGAATGTCAGATCATATACAATACCGCTTATGGGTGCCTTTATTTTGGCTGATTCATATGTCATGCCGGGTATGGACCTGTCAATTTCAGCTATTGTCTGTTCCTTTTTGACATATTCCCCTTCACTGACATTGTATTTGATGAATTTGCCGGGCACATCCGGATATATCTCTGTCTGATTGACACCCTTCAATGTGCCGTAGAATTTCTCTTTGAGTATGACATCGCCCTTTTCTACAATTGTAAAGTCCACAAGACGGACAAACTCTCTTCTCTGCACTTCAGGTCTTCTTCCCCTTGCCACGAAAATACCTGCAACTATTACGAGAATTATTATTGCGAGAATGATATATTTCTTCATTGTTCCTCCTTATAAAAGTCCGACTGCATTCAGCAGTGAATAATACTGTACTATGAGATTATAGAGTCCCTGTGAATAATCAGCCTTTGCCTGTATATACCCGGACTCAGCATCCAGATAATCTGAATTGGATATTATTCCCTGTCTGTACTGTTCCTTTGCCATCTGCCATGCCTCTTCAGCAAGCTCCAGACCGGACTCATATGTATTCATATTCATCTGCGAGACATTGTACTTATCATGCACTTCTTTGACCTCTGCTTTTATCTGATTCTTCATATTGGCATAAGCCATTTTTATCTGCTTCTGCTGATGCCCTGATTTCATTATATCAAGCACCCTCTTGCCTCCTGTAAAAACATCAAATGACATTGACAGCCCCCATGTGAAGGACTGGTCAATTGCCAGTGTGTCAGAAAAGATTATCAGTGAATCCTGGCTTGCATTGGGAATATTATTATAGGAATTCTTGGCAAACCCGACAATATTGGGCAGGAATGCAAGCTTGGTCATAAGTGCAGCCCTCTCAACAATATTTACATTTTTCTCAAGTATATTGATATCCTTTCTCTCTTTGAGGGCTTCTGCTGACAACTCCTCCTCATTCTTGTCACTTATGTCTATTGGCTTTGGTCTCCGGCTTATCTCACTGAGACTTGTCTCCAGCTCAATCTCCTCATCAAAAGGCATGCCTATGAGTATCTTCATGGACCGCATCAGATTCTCCTTGGCATTCTCCAGTTCAGCTACACGCGGTTTAACTGCATTGTACTGTGTGCGTGCTGACAATAGTTCAAGTTTGCTTGCAGCCCCCGCCTCATATCTGCTCTTTGCACTTGCAAGATGCTCTTCTTTTGCCTTGAGCAATGACTCTATCATATCAATGGATTCCTCCATCAGCAAACCTGACATATACATCTGTATTACAGCCATTTTGATATCGGATCTGTTCCGGAAATACTCCAGGTCCTTTATTTCATTCTGTGTCCTGGATATGAAGTAACCGTTTATCAGCTTGCCTCCCATGAATATCGGCACGGAAAGCTGCATATCAACAGAATAATTGTCTTCAACAGCCATCTTTATTTCCTGCACTCCCAGAGGAGTCGGCATGATGAATGTCGGGACTGAATCCAGTTTTGTATATCCTGCACTGACAGTGAGTTTGGGCAGGAAATTGCTGATTGATGAGTATTTGTCTATTTTAGCCATCTCCCTATCCTCAAATGACATCTTGAGACCCGGGGCATTGTCCAGTGCATAATCTATTGTCTCATTCAGTGTCATTGAGAATACAGATACAGACAAAACAGTAAGCATTAATATTGTAATTGCTGTTTTCCCTATCACTCTTCCTCCTTTTTTAGCATATCTATTATAAATTTCTTATATCTTTCGTATTTTGTTTCCGAAAATTTTTCTGACATAATTATGTACTGCATCATGAATGTATTCAATGAACCGATTATTATGTTAACAGCAATATCAGAATCAATATCCCTGAAAATACCTTCCCTCTTGCCTTCTTCTATAATTTGGCTTAATTGGCGGCTCCGTTTATTGTACATTTTCATAGGTCCCTTTTTATTGTCTTTCTTCACCTTTATCAAGAAACCGGGCAATTCCCTCATTAATAATTTTGCAAATGATCTATTGCTTATCAAACCATTCACTGTTATATCAAAATAATTGTTAAGCTTGAACAATGCATCACCATCTGCATTGACTGCATCGTCAGCATATTTAAGCCACTCTGTCATCATATACTCCATACTGGACAGATAAAGGTCTGCTTTATCTTCAAAATACAGATACAATGTGCCTTTACCTACTCCCGCTTTGTCAGCAATATCCTTCACCCGGGTCTTTTCAAAACCATTTTCAGCCAGTTCCTTCAGTGTTGCCTGGAGTATTCTTTCCTTCTTGTTCATCTCACTCCTTATTTGATTATTATACAATATAACGAAAACTGACCGGTCAGTCAACCCCCAAATGATATTTTATCCCTTGCATTATTTTGTTTTTTTTATATAATAATAAAATAGACAATTGAGAATTATTAATTATTGTATAACAAGGAGATTGGATGAAGGTAGAATGTCCAAAATGTCACAGCAAATATGAGGTAGAGGATTCATATATACCCATAGGCGGAGCTCCTATTCAGTGTCCCAATTGCAGCAATATATTCGGAATCTATGTTTCCCCTATTGATATACCGATGACACCGATTGAAGAAACAGAACCGCCATCAGAGGAAATTCCTGCAGAAGAGCCCCAGGCTCCCCAACCCGAGGCAGTAAAGGAGGAGGAATCATCCGAACTGGGCAGTGTTCTATCCAGTGCAGCCAGGGCAGCTGAAGAGTCAAAGGGTGAAGAGATGCCGGAGCCGCCTCAGACAGAAGAGAGTTCAGAACTGGGCAGTATGCTGAGCAGTGCAGCAGAACACTCTGCTGAAAAGCCCGAAGCTCCTGCAGAACAGACCTCATCCGGTCAACCTGAAATAGAGAAATCCCCTGAACCGCCCAAGACAGACCAGACACCGCCTGATCTCGGAGATATGCTCGGCGGAGGAGCTGCTCAGCCGGCTTCACAGAGTGAACAGCCCTCTCCTGAACTGGGCAGTCAACCCGGTATAGAGAAATCACCCGAACAGCCTCAGGCAGAAGAAACACCTCCTGACCTCGGCGACATGCTCGGCGGAGGAGCTGCTCAGCAGGATTCCGGAAGTGAACAGCCCCGTCCAGATGAGACACCGCCTGACCTCGGAGATATGCTCGGCGGAGGAGCCGCTCAGCAGGATTCCGTTAATGAACAGCCATCTCCCGAACTGGGCAGTGAACCCGGTATAGAGAAATCACCTGAACAGCCTCAGGCAGAAGAAACACCTCCTGACCTCGGCGACATGCTCGGCGGAGGAACAGAACCTCAGCAGCCCTCACCTGCTCAAAGCAGTGGATTTGAAATAGAAAAATCGCATGAACCCCCTGCTCCGAGTCCAGAGACCCCCTCACCGGAACTGCCTCAGCAGTCAGAACCATCAACTGAACCTGCTCCATCTGAACCCAAACCCCAGCCGCCTGCTGCTGAAACTGAAGAGGGCGAAGCTAAACCGAAGCGTAAAGTAGGTCAGGGCCTTTTTGAAAGCCTGCTTGCAGGTTTCAATCTTCCTGATAATTTCAAGACATTGCCCAAGAATGTTCAGAAAAATCACAAGAGTGCTATCCGTCTTGCCAGACAGCTTGCCAAAGATATACTGCTCTATCATAAGGATGAAGTTGAAAATGGTCTGGAACAGGGCAATCTCAAAGAGCTCCTCAAGGATGAGATTGAGAAATCCTTCAAATTCTACTCGCAGAGGGTTCAGCCCGAGATACTGGAGAATATGGATTATTTCCGTGAGGCACTCAATAAGATAATAGGCAAAGGCGAGAATATATTCTAAGTTTAAAAGCGGGCATTGCCCGCTTTTCCCTTTTTTCATTCTATTCCAACAGTAAAGTTTTTTAATGTAATATAATCTTGACATTCTGTTTATAGTTTGTATTATTATATAAATACAAAGGAGTATTATGAATATTTTTATTGATTCCAATTCACCTCTTGCTGTTTATAAACAGATCAAGAATCAGATAAAGGGGCTCATTATTCAATCAGAATTACCTGAAGGCACTGTTCTGCCTAGTATCAGAACACTGGCAGGCTATCTTGAGATTGCCAACAATACTGTTGCGAGGGCTTACTATGAACTGGAGAAGGAGGGATATCTGAAACTTGACGGCAGGAGAGGCAGTATTGTCCGCAAGACGCAGGAAACCGATGAATTACAGAGGAATGAATTCCTTATGAATCTCACAGAGGAATTCCTGTTGAGAAGCAGGGAGTACGGTTATACATCAGAGGAGATTACTGCTGCCATAGAGGAGATGTACAACCGGGTTTACTGATGAGAATTATAATTGACAGTGACACAACCTCTCTTCTGAGACCACTTGAGGATATCAGGTATTATTTTGTCGGCGGTTATGTGCGGGATAAATTGATGAAGCGCCCGTACAATGATATTGATATTATTGTATTTGAGCCAATTGAGACAATTGAGGAGAAACTCCAGTCCGGGGCATTTATTGTAAACAACAGGTTTGCAACTGCCAGGTTCTCGGTAAATAACCGTATTATTGATATCAATACAGTGAGTGATCTGGATACTGATCTTAAAAGGAGGGATTTCACAGTCAATGCAATTGCTGCTGATAAAACAGGTGAGATCATTGACAGTGAAGGCGGTCTGGAGGATATAACCAGGCATCTTATCAGGCCTGTATCAGACAGTGTTTTCAAGGATGATCCGCTTAGGCTTATGCGTGCACTGAGATACTCCGCAGATCTCTCATTTGCTCTAACCGAAAGGGCAGAAGACATGATTAACAGAGACAGCGGCCTGATAAGGGAGTCAGCTCCCGAGAGGATTAATGAAGAGCTCCACAAAATTTTTTCACAGCCCGGCCGCGCTTATCTGATGAGGACAATGGCTCACAGGGGTCTGCTCAAGCATATATTCCCCATGCTTGAAGGGACAGAATCATTTGAACACAAGAAACATCATTCTACTCATCTTCTGGGGCATCTGCTCAATACAACTGAAGCTATTGACAGTATATTGAATTCTGATATCCCGGAGAGGCTTGAGCAGTATGGCAGGGAAAATACTTTTATACTTTATATATCAGCATTACTCCACGACATAGATAAGCCGGGCAAGATGAGAAAAAAGGGGGACGGACTGTCCTTTGCAGGCCATGATAAGGGCAGTGCAGAGAAGGCATCACGGATGCTTAATAATCTGAGGGTGTCAAACAGAAAGATAAGGTCAGTAGAAACACTGATAAGCATGCACATGAGACCTCACCTGCTTCTTGCTTCCCGGAGAGTGACAAGCAGGGGCTATTACAGATTGATGAGGGATGCAGGGGAGGATCTGGAGGGTCTTATAATACTGACAATGGCTGATAAATTATCCTCTGAGGGCATTATTGACAATTCCTATATTGAACTCTATGAGAGAATCATGGATGTGAAGAATGACATAGAAAAGGAAGCCATCAGTTTCATCACTGGTACAGATATCATGGATCATTTCAGTATTGAGGAAGGCCCCCTTATAGGAGATATGATTAACAGCGGCAATGAATATGCTGTTGATAACAATATAGACAGCAAGGAAAAGATCCTTGATTTCCTTGCAGATGAATTCAAAACCCGTTTACCGGATACGGATTAGCTTCTTCCTTATCATATCCCCATTCTCATTGCTCATCTGCATAAAGTATATGCCGGACGACACTCTGGTGCCGGAAGCATTCCACTGATACCTGTGAATACCGGATGAAGCAATGGTGAGTGTCTTTCCGTCAATCAATCTGCCATTGACATCATATATGACAACATTAATGCTGCTCCCCTGTGGGGCACTGAAACGCAGAGAATAATCATTACTGAACACTGAAGGTGATGATGAGATATATGAGAATTTCACATCACTGTTTCTTCCGGCAAGTTCAAGACCGCTTCTCCCTGCAAAGAATTCCATTATCCTGTACAGGATATTCTTTCTCGTTGACGGATATGCACTGTCATCAAGACCGGGAAGTTCAAAGGAGAGCCCCACTGTCCTGTAATCAGGTGTCTCATTGGCAATACCGTATCCATCAGAATTATTGATGAATATCATCTGAGCTGTTGTATCAAGCACAGATATGAGGTCAAGATAATTGTTCTCACCCGAATAACTGCATGCAATACCATTCATCAGGGAACCATTGACACCGGAAAAACCGCCCGATACACTGCCCCCGTCACCAATAGGGTCAATGCCGAACAGGGTATTGAAAGAATATCCGCCCAAAGACACATCATAATACCAGCATTCTCCACCCTCCATATACATATTGATCTCACCTGCATTGAGGAGTGAATCAAGTGCTGAAGCAATCTCATTACCGGCTTCAATGAGAGTATTATTGGGATATACGCCTCTTGTGAGGAAAACATTATTATATTGACTCAGATCTCCCGCACTGACAGTTGTTGCATAATCTCCCGAATAGCCCAGTTCAATGAGGAGAGAATCAATAACAGGACCTGAGGAATTATTGCCGTCATAGTCCAGTACAAGATAATCCTTCTTATTGAATGATATACTGTCTGTAAATGTGTCTCTCCTGCCCAGTGCATTGCTAAATACAACAGAAAATCCCCTTCTTGTATAATCTGTAATTGAACTGTCCGGTATGAACATTATGGTATCCGATACAACAGTACTGTCCGGATAGAGCGTGTCAACTGTATCTGTCGGGGATATAACTGTGAGGAGTGAGTCATCTGTTTCAACAGTGTAGATAATACCATAATCATCCATGTCGCCATTATTTTTCATTGATACTGTGATAAACGAGGTATCGCCCTTTGCCCCGTGCTTGACAAAATTACTGTATTCTGTGTGCGGGGCAAATATTTCACTGTACAGTTCCCGGCTCACTGAATCACCCGCTCCATTATAGAGCAATGAGGAGAATACAATTGTGGAATCATAATGCGCATTGCCTGACAGAGAGGCCTCTATGAAACCGTCTGTTATTACTGCAGTTCCGGGCAGTATTGTATCAGGAATATCTATCAGAGTGTCACTGAGGGACAAATAAGGACTTCCGGACTTGATTACTGATGTAAGACCCGTTATTGTATCACTGCCGTAATTGGCTATCTCCAGATGTATCCTCCCGGTGTCCCCTGCAGAGAAGAGACTGTCCCTGCCACCATAATTGAATATTGAATCATTGAATTTTATTCTTGTTATTGACGGGGCAAAGGGAATATCACCGAGAATTATCTGCTGACTGTCCATCCTGCAATCATGCTCTGAAGCATATATCATCAATGTATCACCTTGAGAGAATGTGTTTTCAAATGCAATATACCCGTTGTACTGAGTCCTGGCACCTGCAATAAGCGAGTCACTGTGCATAAGAGCTGTATATGCATCATGATAACTGCTGTTGAGAAACACATTGGCCCTTATGCTGTCAATATCACCGGGCATTACAGAATCAGCTGCAATAGAGAGATTGCCCTCTACTGTTGATTTGAGGTCAAATGAGGGATCACCCAGTATATTGTACATCTCAAAATACCTCTTGGACAAGCCGCTGCCTGAATATGCAGCATAGACCATATGTTTGGAGAAATTGAGCATACTCCCTGTGAATGTATAGGATGAATCAGTGTACCCGTCAATAAGAGACCGCTCCATTATATCATCCTCATACCAGTAGGAATTTACTGATGAGCCGACAAAACCGGCAGCGCCATTGTCTGCCCTGAGCCAAGTTTCACCGAAGGATTCGGAGGTATGGGCATAATCACCTGTAAGACATGCATAGGAGAAAACCAGCGGATACATCTGAGCATTGGTCAATGCATTGATGCCGGACTGGTTGAATGAGGGTCCTCCCCAAGCTGTCTCTAATCCGTGCCCTGTGTATATGGCAACTGTTCTGCCATTATTGATTGCCTCTGCAACAGGTGTACCTGTTCCGTAATAATCATAGAAGGAATCCACTGTCATATTGATATCCCGTAACCTTGAAGCTGCATAGTTTTGTGTAGCTTCAGCCAGTTCATGGAATGAACCGTCATCTGTTGCCATGAGATATGCTCTCTGAGCCCATGTGTCTGACACAGACCAATCCGCCTGTTGAACAGTAATATTCTTCTCAATAACTCCCTTTAACTGAGTGGTATCTGAAACAGACATCCTGCCTATATATACATCAGGGAAATAATCCTCCCCGTCCAGTGTTGAGTAATAGAGGTCAGTTGGAGGATTGTCCATCTCTGTGCCTATAAAATGGGGAATCTCATCAGTGTCCCCTATAAGCAGGACAAATTCAAGGCCGAATGCATTACTGTCATAGAAATTCTGAATCGCCTGTTTTATCTCCGTATTGGTGCTGCCTACAGTATCTGTCTCCAAAACCCTTACCATGAACCCCTGTCTCTTCTTGAGATCTATCAGATCCCCGAGATGGCCTGCAAAACGTGAGGATGTCACAATGAGATATACGGACATGGGTGAATACAGATCATCATAATCAAATATCTGATCTTGTTCATAATCAATGCGTGCTTCTGTATAAATAATAAGAGTGTTTTGAGCAGGATTGTACTTCACAGGGTAGAATTCAACAAGCACCTTTGACTCGCCCATTATTGTGCCGGGACTTACTGTTTCAAGTGTATGTTCGGGAAGGAATCTGTTTGATGAATAGATCTCACTGTTCACAGTAAATTGAGGCTCCTGCCCCTTCATAACAGGACTCTGAACAGGATAAATCCTCTCACTGCCTTTCAATGGATAAACCAGTGAATCAATAACAGTTACTGAATAATCCCTGGTATTGCCGTCTGTGAATATTCTTACAGCAGGTAGCTGCGGGCTGCCCGGTGTATTGGTGAACTGCATGTCAGTACTTCCAAATCTCCAGTAGCCATTCTCTTCAAAGAGGGATATTCTTTCTGCCTTGATTTCTATTCTGCCGGGATATTTTGTAACAGCAAAATCATCACCGGTTTTATCACCTGGAATGATTTCAAGTGCAGACAGAGAGGAGGCAATGATTAATATTATTATAAGCGAAATTGATTTACGCATAATGCTCCTTTTATATATTGATATAATCTAATAAAATACATACGCATTGTCAAGAGCAGCAGGGTAACAAAATTATCCTTTCCTGAAAATTCCCTGTTTCAGCATACCGAATCCATTGAAGGAATGCCTCAGTGTGAGGATAATGGATAATGTTACTGTAATGGACACAGCAGTGAATATCGCAATTATTATGGCTATCTGATACTTGATTGCTGTCATGGGTGTGGAACCGCCCAGTATCTGACCTGTCATCATGCCCGGCAGTGAAACAATGCCTATTGTCGCCATATTGGCAATAGAGGGTTTGAGGGCTGATCTGAGCCCGTCCCTCAGATAGGGCAGTGTTGCTTCAAATTTACTTGCCCCCAGTGAGAGACTGTAAATATACCTGTTATTGTTTCTCTTGATATCCTTATAGAATGTAGTGATGCCTATTATATTGCCCCTGAGAGAATTGCCCAGAAGCATCCCACCTATAATGATAAAGTACTTTGCCTCAGTAATATCCTCTATACCGACAATAATGTAATTGAAATATATGAGAATGAGGAATACAGACAGTGTGAATGCCAGAAGAACAGGCAAGGCGAATATTCTTACCGAGAGTCCGCTGTTTCTAATAACAGCAATGACTGCTACAATTATCATTATAATGAGCCAGAGAATATTGAGTGGACCGAAATCCCATTCAAAGAGATACTTTAAGAAGAGTGCCATTAAGAATAACTGCAGTGTCATCCTGGCAAATGACACAAGCATTGACCTTATAATGCCAAGATGGAATATGCGGCTTATTGCAATAGGTATAAGGAGGAGGAGAAATCCCAATCCGAGAGATACAATGGTTATATCAACAGCACCCATAATTAGTCCATATCAATTATTCTGATATTATCTGAATCTCTCCAGAGATTGTCATGTGAAACTATAATGACAGTCCAGTCGCTGTGTCCCGTAAAGAGTTCAGCCACCTTATTCTTCTTACCGGTATCAAGTGACGCTGTGGGTTCATCAAGGAGGAAAACATCCCTCCTCAGTATAAGTGATATGATAATGAGGACTCTCTGCTGCTCTCCGCCGGACAGTTCATTGAAATGCTTATCAAGGTATCTCTCGGACATATCAAAATACTCCAGCCACTCAATGGTCTTTGACATTGAACAGCATTTATCCCTGTTATTCCTGTAACCGGTCACTGTCTCTATCAATTCCCTTACAGTACTGCCGGACATATCAGTACTCTGGGGAACATACGCTATTTCCTGTCTTATGTCCCAAACATTGTCCTTGCTGATATGCTCATCCCTGAACATGATCTCACCACTGTGGGGCCTGAGAAACCCCATGAGGAGATTGAGAACGGATGTCTTGCCGCCTCCCGAATCACCGTACAATAAAACCTTCTCACCCTTCTTCACAGTTAGATTGAAATCATGAAGCACTCTCTTGCCTTCAAATGACAATTCAATATTCCTCATCTTGAAATATACATCACCCATGTATAGAGAATATTTAATAAAACATAAATTGTCAACACCACAGTGAACTGTCTTTTTTCAACATCTGTCCCTTTCCCCCCATTTTGTAAAAACCGCCCCTCCAAATCCCAGGTCCGGTAGTTGCATAGGTTGCACAACTAATATCGCTTAATTTATGTGGTTCACATCAGACCCTGTATAAGCTCAGTTATTTATTGTTTTACATATTATGACCTTTGACTTTTCTGCAACCTATGCAACTACCGGACCTGGGATTTGGACATAATGCTGGGTAAAGCAAGTATTAGCTAATCTTATGTGGGATTTTGGCCTGTTTTACTCAAAATCCATTTGATATATTCCACCTCCGTCCCTCCATCGTCATGCGTGATGCGTCGGGAAATTTGTATTAGGCTTCAAATTGTTGAATTCCTACGATCCCCTCATTATTCGTAATGGGCGGGTTATTAACGCCGCCCCTACATACATCCTGTTTATCGCTTCTCTTTTCCACTTTCAACTCATTTCCAGTCACCAGCATACCGGATACAAGCCGGTAAATTCTCTCTGGCCTTGACAAATCACGGGAGATAACTATAATATTATTGAAAACGGTTATCAATAAGGAGTGAGATGAATAATAATGAATCAAACAGGAAGCCCAGGCGGCTCAGGCGCATGATGCGCAACAGAGGGTACAGGATGACATCAGCCCGTGAAGCCATACTTGATGTTCTATCCAGGGAATCCAAGCATCTCTCAGCCAAAGAGGTCTATTCCAAGGTTCTCCTCATTGAACCGGGCACAGGACTGACAACTGTTTACAGGACACTGGAGACACTCTCTGAAATGGGTGTGGTCAATAAAATAGAAATAGGCGATAAGACATCAAGATATGAGCTTATTAGGGAAGGTCACAGGCATCATCATCACATAATATGCACAAACTGCAATAAAGTGATTGATTATGATGATTTCATGGAGGAAGAGATGGAGATGTTCTGTAAACTGGAGAAGGAATTGGAAAAGAAATACAATGTAGAGATAAAGGGACATAATGTACAGTTCTTTGCAGTATGCAGGGAATGCAGGGAGTAAAAAAATTTGATTATTAATGAAAATGATTATCATTAACAAAAAGGAGTTTACATGAAAATAGTCATACCAAGCAGCAGCAATTCAATGGATTCATTGATGGATGAACGGTTCGGCAGGGCAAAATATTTCTGTATCTATGATACAGATACTGACGAGTATTCATTCATTGAGAACACATGGCTGGGTCAGCAGCATGGTGTCGGGGTTCGGACATCATCCGTAATAGCTGAAAAAGATGTATCTATGGTCATTGCACCGAATATAGGGCCCAAGGCAGGTGATATTCTCAGGGAGAGCGGCATTGATGTAAGGACAAGTGAAGTAAAACCATTGAAACAGATTATTGAAGAGCACAGGAATGACTGAAAGAAGAATAATCACTGTTCTGTCAGGTAAAGGAGGCACAGGCAAGACAACAGTTGCTGCCGGCCTGGCAACTGTAATGGATAATTCATACTATATTGACAGTGATGTGGAGGAGCCCAATGGCAAATTCTTTCTTAATCCTCAAATAGCTAAGAAAGAGAGATTCACCAAACCTGTACCGAGAATAGTAGAAGCCAGTTGCACATACTGCGGCAAATGCGCTGACGAATGCCAGTATTCGGCAATATCCATTATCAGCAATACCAAGAAGACCTTTGTTTTTGATGAGCTCTGCCATTCCTGCGGTGTGTGCTGGACAGTCTGTCCGGAAAATGCCATTGAGCAATTACCCAAGCCTGTTGGATATATAAACAGGGGTATTGCATCAGGCAAGAAATATGAATCATTCAGAGAGGGGCTTCTTGATGTCGGGGAACCATCCGGTGTACCGCTTATCAATCATCTGCTCAGCAAATTTGATGATAACAGGAATTACATAATTGATGCCCCGCCCGGCACAAGCTGTCCTGTTGTTGCAGCTTTAATGCCCTGTGATTTTGCTCTTATAGTTACAGAGCCCACACCATTCGGTGTCAATGATCTGGAGCTTACATTGGAAATGATAGGGGAAATAGGTAAAAAAAGCGGAATAATTATCAATAAGCAAAGGGGTGACAGCCGTATTGTTGAGGATATTGCAGAGAAATACTCTGTCCCTGTCATAGGCACAATACCCTATAACCGGGCAATTGCCGAGGATTATTCCAATGGTATTATCAGCCCGGTGCTGAAAAATGAAATAGAGAAAATAGCCGGAGGACTTAAATGGACGGACTAAAAGAGATAGTTGTACTATCAGGTAAAGGCGGTACCGGCAAGACAACAATAACCGCATCACTCTCAAAATTAATGAAGAGAAAGGTTATTGCCGACTGTGATGTGGATGCAGCTGATATGTTCATACTCCTTGACCCCGAGATGCTGTCAAGAAAGCCATTCAAGGGTAAATCCATAGCTCATATCACCCAGGAAAAATGCACAGGCTGCAACAGATGTTATGAGGTTTGCAATTTCAATGCAGTGCAGAACAATGAGGGTCATTATAGAGTCAATGAATTCATGTGTGACGGCTGCAATCTCTGCTCAATAGAATGCCCGGCAGATGCCATTGAAATGATTGAACAGACAGTAGGCGAATGGTTCATTTCAAAAACTGACTGGGGCAGCATGATACACGCGCGCCTGAAACCCGGAGCTGAAAATTCCGGCAATCTCGTTACAATGGTCAAGCATCAGGCAAGGCGAATTGCTGAGGAAAACAGTATTGACACTATACTGATAGATGGTCCTCCCGGTATAGGATGTCCCGTAATATCATCACTGTCCGGAGCAGATCTTGCATTAATAGTAACAGAACCGTCAAAGAGCGGCATCCATGACCTTGAGAGAATACACTCCCTTGCCGAATCATTCAATGTAAAGGCGGGGGTAGTTATCAATAAATTTGATATTAACCCGTCACTCACTGACAGTATCATTGAATTCAGTGAAAAGAGGAATATCACCCTAATGGGCATCATACCCTATGATGAATGCATCATAGATGCATTGATGAATAAACAGACACCTGTTGACAATAATCAATGCGGGCATATCAGGGAGATAATCAAGAAAATAGAACAGTCAATAATTGAACAGACAGGAATAACAGATGAATCTTAAAGAGAAAGTCACGGATAGACTGCAGTCACTGCTTGACCCTGAACTGAGGGTCAATGTGATGGAACTGGGTCTTATAAAGGACCTTGATATTGACAACAGCGGCAATGTATCTTTGAAATTCAAGCCCAGTTCCCGGCAGTGCCCTGTGGGGATACAGCTTGCAATTGCAGTAAAGCAGAGCATCTTGGAGTTAGAAGGTGTAAGGAGTGTTGATATTGAAGTGCAGAATTTCATTCACAAGGATAAATTGGAAGAAATACTTAAATCTATAGAGTAAGGAGGTAATTATGCCTAGAGGAGATAGAACAGGACCGGACGGACTGGGACCAAGAACAGGAAGAGGACTCGGATACTGCAGCGGATATGCAAGCCCCGGATTTGCAAAGGGCCCCGGAAGAGGTATGGGACGCGGCTACGGCAGAGGCTATGGCCGTGGATTCAGACAGGGCTTTGGAAGGAGAAATGCTTTTTATGATTATGCACCTGCCCCGTATTATTACGATGAACCTGCCCAGCCCGAAGATGAGAAGAAGTATCTGGAAGAAGAGATGCAGATTCTCAAGGAGCGCATTGATCAGGTCAAAGAGCGTCTGGACTCCATTTCCGAAGACAAATAATCCAAAAAGGCGGGAGTAATTCTCCCGCCTTTCCTTTCTCAGCAATAATTCTGTTGCCTTAATCAGCTTTTTCATATAGAATATTCGTAAAAAGGAAAAGAATGAAGATTATTGTAACAGGCGGCGCCGGGTTTATTGGTTCACATCTGATAAATCGTCTGCTCAACGAAGGCAATGAGATTATCTGTCTTGACAATCTCCGCACAGGCAGTCTTAAAAACATAGAACATTTCCGGAAAAATCCCCTCTTTCAATTTGTGGAACACGATGTCATTAAGCCCTATGATGTCAAAGCTGACTGCATATATAATCTTGCATGTCCCGCTTCACCTGTTCATTATCAGAAAGACCCTGTCAATACAATGAATTCAACTGTTGAAGGTGTGCGCAATGCAGTAAACAATGCCCTGAAATACAGTATTCGCCTGCTGCAGTCATCTACATCAGAGATCTACGGTGACCCGCTTGAGCATCCCCAGAAAGAGGACTACTGGGGCAATGTCAATCCCCTCGGGCCGAGGGCATGCTATAATGAAGCAAAACGCCTCGGTGAGACAATGATGTACAATTATCACGAGCAATACGGTCTTGATATGCGCATAGTGAGGATATTCAATACATACGGTCCCAATATGCAGATGAATGACGGCAGGGTTATCTCCAATTTCATTATACAGGCTCTTCAGAATGAGGATATAACAATATACGGTGACGGAACACAGACGCGGTCTTTCTGCTATGTGGATGATATGATAGACGGACTCGTGAAAATGATGGAGAGTGGGGTCCACGGACCTGTCAATATAGGGAATGATAATGAAACGACAATTCTTGAACTTGCCCGGAAGGTCATTGAACTCTGCAAAAGCCGGTCAGGCATATCCTTCAAACCATTGCCTGAGGAGGATCCCAGAAGAAGAAAACCCGATCTGCATCTGGCAAAAGAATTACTGGACTGGCAGCCGAGGGTTTCGCTTGATGAAGGTCTGAAGAGGACTATAGAGTATTTCAGTTCACTCTTTGAACAATAATGTAAGGGAGGCAGTATCAATAAGGTAATTGAAACATTAATGTCACATAAATCCATCAGGCAATATACCCCCGAAGCTGTTGACGACAGTATTATTGAAACCATTGTAAGGGCAGGACAACAGGCTGCATTTGCCTCACAGGCATATTCCCTTCTACTGAAGAGGGACAGTGAGAATAACCCGTTTCATGCTCCCCTGCTTTTTACTGTCTGCATTGATGCTCATAAATTTGAACTTATCATGAAAAAACGGGGCTGGAACAAAACTGCAATGAATGATGTTTTTCTCTTTATCCTCAATATGCAGGATGCATGTTATGCTGCTCAGAATCTCGTAATTGCTGCTGAATCAATGGGTTTGGGGACATGCTATCTGGGAATGACGCCTTATATTGCAGAGAGTATTGCTAAAGAGTATAATTTGCCCGAAAGGGTATTCCCATTTGTTCAGATTACTGTCGGTTATCCTGATGAGGAGCCGGATATCAGACCGAGATATCCCCTTGATTTTACACTCTTTGAGGATAAATACGGGTTCTCAGAAGATACACTCAAAAGAGCAATGGACCAGATGGACCTAGGATATCTCAAACAGGATTATTATAGAAAAGCCAATTATATGATACCATTGAATGACAGGAATGAGAAATATGACTTCAGCAATTACTCTTGGACAGAGCATATATCCAGGAAATGGGGCCAGTGGTATCCTAAGAAGGACAGTATTCTGAAGATACTGTCAAAATGCGGATTTGATATTGCAGACAAGAGCGACCAATCTTGACAATTCCCTGAACTCTTTCTGCTAATCTAATATATTCCATCACTTACATTCGGCACATACTATTGTTTGTTTATTATTTCCATTATACAAAAGTTGCGCTAATTTTTTGAGACTAATATTTATTTGATCTTCAATATTTTAATTGTCTCCTTAAAATCTCCTGCATTTAATCTGTAAAAATACATACCGCTTGGAAGCACCTTTCCATTATTGTCTTTCCCATCCCAGTTAGCAGAATAATATCCCGCTTCTTTATCTTCATCAACAAGGACTTTGACTAATTGGCCGGCTGTATTGTAGATCGTAATATTTGTATGAACAGTTTTGCTTATACCATATTGTATTCTCACATCATTCATAAATGGATTAGGAGTGATAAAAAATGTACCAAGCTTATAAGGTTTTATTACATTAGATGAATCAATATTAGATGCCTTGTATTCCTTTATGGATGATAAAGATATCCTTTCTTTATCATTTGTTCCCACAAGCCAAAGAGGGGTACTCCCATAGTATAGAGCATGATCCGGATCATCTTTAAGTATCACTTTTACCTTGTTTACACCAATTTTAAACAAGCTTGATAAATCAACGGGTGGCAAAGGAATGTCTCCTTTTGTCGGTGCATAATTATGAGTCCATAAAGAACTTGTTCCGTCAGGATGCACTACTGTCATTTCTATAATATCATCTACACATGTAGATTCTAATCCTAAACTGTCTGATGCAAAGATTACTTGTCCACCAATATAATTATATTCAATTGAATCATTGAAAAATACATAACCTGCATATGGAACAAGTGTCCATGGTATAGAATCCGTTATTTTTACAGTGTTCTCTGTTATGCCATAATTAAAACTCCATTCTGTTGTGTCTTCATAAAAATTTCCTGAAATACTGTTTGTTGAATATACTTTTACTATATGTAATCCTTTTGATAAACTATCGGGTTTGTATGAAACATTCTTTTTATTCTTCCCTCCTCTGATATTGGGAGATACCGTATCTCCGTCCAGCCACATCTTCACATTACCTATTTCTCCGGAACCTTCTATTCTAAGGGATATTCTCGGGGGATTATTGTGAATAGTTATTGTATCTTTGTTTTCCGGTTTTAATTTGGAGAATTGTGGGAAGATGGAATGAAATGTATATCCTTCTCTCATTGCTGATAATCTTACTTTATGCCAATCGAACAAAGTAGTATCGTCAAGACCTACTGCTTCAAACACTGAATCATTCCAAGCATATAACTGAATGTGTCCGGGTTTTCTTAGAGCATCTCCCATTTTTAATAAACTTTTATCCTTAGGTAAATCCATACATAATCCTACTAATGCTGCTCCTCCATGAATATTTACATCCCAACAATCCGTCACTAAACCAGAGCAATCTATTCCTGTATAACCAGTTGTATTTCCTTCATTATAATTATCCATCCAATTTCTTGGCATAACACCTGCATTTATATCACTCTGAAATGCACTTGTGTTATCCTTATCTCCATAACTGTATGCCACTCCTGTGATTTGGGTACCCTTTGTTTTATATTGAGCATATCTTGGATTCGGTGTATTCACCTTCCAATTATATTCAGCATATACTTTTGCCTGTGATATTATTGATTGTCGCGTCACAATTTCTGCATTTAATAATATACAAGCTAATATTGATATTAATAATAATATTTTTTTCATTTTCAATCTCCCAATCTTACTTTACACTCTCATATTGATATATTTCTGCTCCATCTTCTTTGGGACACAAATAATATATATCTCCGTCCTTATTTACTCGTATGTGTTTCTGAAAATAATAGTTTAAATAGTCAATTTCATTTTCTTCAAGTATTATTAAACTTAATATCTCTCCTGTCTCTTTGTATTTATATACTACTGTTTTTGATCTTTGTTGTTCTCTCCAATCTTGATTTTGTTTTGGATAATATGTTGCCAAATAATAGTTATTTTCTTTATCTTTACCAATATAATAATAATCAAATGTTTTATATATTGCATATTCATTATTATATCTTTTGGGTGGTTTTAATTTATTCGGTTTAAGTACTTTTTTATTTTTGGTATCTATTATATCCTTCATTTTATCTTCGGGTTTATTCTCTTTTGTTAATTCTGTACTCCCGCCATATCTTTTCACTAATGTTCCATTCTGATATATTTCTACTCCATGAGGTATACTCTTATATTGATAATCCTTCCCTTCCAATATATGCTCACCTGTCCGTTTTTCTGTATTATATATATATACAAATTTTCCCTTTCTACCTGTTGAATTTCCATATATATATTTACCGTCTTCACTTACTTCTATATACTCAGTATTGTGAAACTCAATATCTTCATTCAGATATACTCCTGCTAATTCTCCTTTGTTATTATATTTTTTTACTGCTCCATTAAAATTATCTAATATATAAATGTTTTCTAATGTATCTAACGCAATACCCCATGGGCCGGTTGCACCTACTCCTTGAGTACATTTTAAGTTGTTTTTTTCACTCCCCCATTTTATTTTAACTAATTTTATTTCTTTATATTTTTCCGGTAAAATATTCTGTAATTCTAACACTGTTTTATTATTATCTTGATTTTTATTACCTTCAATCGCCGCTACATTAATTGGTTCATTTATTGCTATTTGTTTTTGTGTTTCCTCTTTCTCTCTCGGCTTCAATGCGGAACTCATTATTACTAATAATATAAGTATTGCAGTTAGTATAAACATTATCTTTTTCATCTTTTCCTCCTGAAATAATAATTATTTCTTAAAATTGTCTTTTTTGATGTGATTTGAATTTTCGCTTGAAAAATTTCCCTCTCCTGATTATCTGTTTTAATCAAACCTCAATTGAACCAATTTCATTAAATTGCTTATCATAATGAACATTATTTTACAATCATTAATTAATATGTCAATAGTTATTTATGACCTGTCAAATTAAAAAATATAGTTTCAGCAATTACTCATGGACAGAGCATATATCCAGGAAATGGGGGCAATGGAAGCCTCAGAAGGACAGTATTTTGAAGATACTGTCAAAATGCGGATTTGATTTCAGGGATAAGAGCGACAATTCCTGACAATCCCCTGAACTCCTTCTGCTAATCTAATATATTTCCACACTTACATTCGGCACACACATTGCTTGTTTATAATGAAATAAACAAGGAGCAGTAATGGATTTAATAAAATCAACTGAAGTGAAGAGAGTCCTTGATATTGCAACAGGAAGCGGCAATTCCGTGGGCTCAATAAGGGAGATGTTCAAGAATAATGATATTCAGATAACAGGCATTGATATAAGCAGGCAGAATATTGAAAAGGCACGCAGTCAATTATCCGATGAAAAAACAGTATTTGCTGTAATGAACAGTGCCTATCTTGAATTTCTCAATGATTCATTTGACGCTGTTACAATAATCAATTCCCTTCACCATTTTGATGACCTCACCGGGTCACTCACCGAGGCATTCAGGGTACTGAAGAGAGATGGGATTATGGTCATATGCGAGATGTTCTCCGATACAGACAATAAGGAGCAGCTGTCCCACATTATGCTCCATCACTGGTGGGCAAAAATAGATCATCAGCTAGACATACCGCATTACAAGACATTTTCGCGTGAGCATATTTTGAATATTGTTGAGGGACTGCCCTTCAGGGATATTGAATATTCAGTTGAGGACAATCTTGATTTTGAGGTGGACAGGGAGATGATGGAAAAACTAACGGGCTATATTGATATTTATAAGACCAAAGCAGATAAGTTGCCGGAGAGCCGCCTCTTGAAAGCAGAAGGTGAATCCATAAGGAGTTATATTGCTGCCAATGGATTTAAATTTGCTCCACAGATAATTGTAACAGGCAGAAAATAGTTAAATTTTAAAGAGTCCCGTGAACTTGAAGAAGAGGAGGGATTCAATATTGGGAGAACTCTCTGAATTTGCATTCTTCTGATATCTGTAGCCTATATACAAATTTTTATGGGAATCATATTCATATTCAAGAAGGAAAAAGATACGGTCTGTAATCTCACTGTACTCAGATTCATAGAAATAGTCCTCTTCAAAATCCGCATATATTCTTTCATAGATACATTCAATATTCATGAAATTCACGGGACTTACAGATGCTCCTGTAGTTACAGAATGTGTCTTCCACTGAGATGTGATTTCATTGAGCATATCAATATGCATTGCCCGGACAGAGGTGTCTGTTCCGAATTCCTGATAGGAATAACTCGCCCAGAAAGATAATTCAGGGAGGGGCGTAATATTGGTTCCTGCATTCATATAGAAGTACTTTCCGACATTTACCTTTGTATAGTCAATACCATAACCGAATCTCGTGTACCCATTGAGACTGATGTATTTGTTTATTCTGCTGTACATATATATGTCCGGGTAAGTATATGTGAGCATTGTATTATAGACATCTGATCTTATCCATTTATAGCTGATTCCAGTGTGTGTGTTGCTGAAAATATCTGCATTGATATCCAGTGACTGATAGTACTCTACAGAGTCAGAGAATTGTGTTATAAAATACTGGGGTGTATTCCATCTTGTATCAAAACCAAAATCTTCAGCTATTCTTATGGATTTCAGAAAACTGTTTTCCATTCTGAATGTCCTTGCAAGATAACCGCCTATATGCTGATTATCATTGTCCGTAATATAACCCATGTCATTATTGAACAATGGATCCACACCGCCTACATGAATCACTGCACTCCAGTTGTCTGTTATATAGCGCGAGAATTCGTCATAGTAGAATCCATAGGATTGCTCCAGGCTGTCAGTATAAGAAACACCCGTGACAAAATTGTGTCTCCATAACCCCGGCCATCTGAACATACCGTCAGCAGAAACTACTGCATTGGAATAATTGCTATCCCTGTCATACCTGTACAGTGTCATTATCCCCATATCAGAGCCATTGAACATATAACGCCATCTTCCCAATCCTGCAAAAGCATTGCTGTTTGATATCATTGTATCTGTCTTGTCATAGGCAGCAATCACACCGCCCTGGCTCTTCTCCCCTTTATATGTGTAACGGCCTGCAACATACGGGTTTTCTATTGCACGGGAGTAGAATATCTCCCTGTCAGTGTCAAAGACCCCTTGCTCTTCAATGAAGAATGGTCTGTATTCACTGAGGTATATGGGATACCTGTTATTGAAATCCATATAGAGCGGATCTCCCTCCAGCTGAGAATAATCCGGATTGAATGCAATATTGATTACAGAAGAGGACTGCCGTGGTATTTTTACATCAAATCCCGCATTGGCATATGTCTTATCTGCTGCAAAGTCATTGCCGTAAACACTATAAGGCATAAGCTGTAATTTTTCCCTGTTCCTCTTAACACCCTGCAAACTATATGGTTCCAATGCATTGAATTCATCTGTGGGATTTCTTGACTGAGGGCCGTAAGAGAATCCCGATTCATTTTTATATGATACATACCTGTAAAAATTCATATTCCAGGTGATTGTATCCTCTGTTAACATGCGGAAATTATTGAAGGGTATCTTCATTTCAAGGTCAATACCCTTGTCTGTTCTTCTCATTGAATATTCAATCTCACTGTCCCATGTCAGATCCGTATCTGTGCCGTGCTTATCAAGTGTTTTACGGTAATCAGTGATTGCTCCCGGCATACCTATTATTATATAGTACTGTTCCTGTTTATTGCCCATGGGGTCAATCACAACACCCATCTTGTCCTGCTGATTGAGATTGTCCCTGGTGCATTTTCTGGAAATTATCTCTGAGGTATCCTGAACCCCGCTCATTGCAATATACAGATTCTCATTGTCGCTCATCAGGTAAACAACTGTCTTGTCATCCAGTGTATCTCCCAGTTGGGGATATGTTTCAATAAATACACTGTCTCTTCTATGCGCATTGGACCATTCACTCTTGCCTATATAGCCGTCAATGTCAGGAGGACTGTCTATGCGGGGTATAATCAGTGAGGTCAGCGAAACTGCTATGAACACTATATTCATTATATATGGAATAATTCACTCCTCTCAGATTTTTTTCTCTATTCAGTGGATAGAATGTCGTCAATGAATTCTTCCTTGTCAAAAACCCACATATCCTCTTTGCCTTCACCTGCCCCCACAAATGAGATAGGCAGTCCCAGCTTGTCAGCTATTGTGATAATAGTACCGCCCTTTGCAGTACCGTCAATTTTTGTAAGGAACATTGTGTCAATCGGTATTGCCTCGGAGAATTTTTCTGCCTGTGACAGGGCATTCCTGCCTGTCGTCCCGTCAACAACCAGTATTGAAAATAGATTTATTTCGCTGAATTTATCTGTCAGCACTTTATGAATTTTATTTATCTCCTGCATCAGATTGTAATTTGTATGCATTCTGCCTGCAGTATCAATAATGAGCATATCATAATCCTCATTGACTGATTTCTCATAGGCATTGTATGAAACAGCAGCCGGTTCCATTTTCTGTTCCGGTATATAGATATCACAATCTGTCCTCTCCGCCCATATCTTCAACTGTTCGTCAGCAGCTGCACGGAATGTATCAGATGCAGAGAGCAGTATCCTGCCCATAGATTGCTTGCTGTAATAATGAGCCAGTTTGGCAATGGATGTTGTCTTGCCTGACCCATTGACCCCGCTTATCAGCAATACCAACGGCTTTTTCTCTGTACCGGGGAAAACAGGATCCTTGAGTATGCCCGAGAGCGTCTCCTTGAGATGACTCTTTATCTCTTCAGCATCAGTCAGGACATTATCCTTGATTCTCCCCTTAAGGCCGTCTATTATCTTACTTGTTGTCTCCATACTGATATCAGACAGTATGAGCAATTCCTCAAGTGCCTCCATATCCTCAGCCTTGCCGCCCTTAAAAGCAGCATTGAATATCTCTGATACGGGAAGTGAGGCTTTCTTGAATATATTCTTTATTCTACTGAGCTGCATCATTGTCAAGGAATTTTTGTGATATTGTTTGGAGATTTAATGATACAATACTGGTAACACCGGATTCCTCCATTGTGACACCAAAGAGATAATCACAGAACTCCATTGTCCTTTTATTGTGAGTTATCAGTATAAACTGCGTCTTGCTTCTGAACCGCTTGAGCAGTTTAATGAAATTTTCCACATTGGCATCATCAAGAGGCCCGTCTATCTCATCCATTATACAGACAGGTGTAGGCCGCACCATATACATTGCAAAGAGCAGGCAAATAACCATCATTGCCCTTTCACCGTCAGATAGCATTACCAGTTTATCAACCTTCTTCTCTCTCGGTTCAAATGTTATCTGTATCTCTGATTCAAGGGGATTGTCCGGGTCAGCCAATTTTATATCTGCTCTTCCTGACTGGAATATATCCATGAATAGCTGGAGGAAATTGTCCCTTATTGTCTCAAAATACTGAAGGAATATTGTCTTGGCTTTGGCATCAAGTGTATTGATTGTTTTTTCCAGATTCCCCTTGGCTTTGATTATATCATCCTTCTGTTCATTCATTTCATCAAGGCGTTCACTCACCTCTTCAAATTCCCTGAATGCCATCTGATTGATAGGCTCCATCCTTATCATCTTCTCTTTGAGATAGGTCAGTTCCTCCGAGGGATTATCAGTGTATTTGCTAATCAACTCCTCATCTATCTCATAATCTTCTTCATAATCCTGCTGAGCCAGTTCCTTCTCTGTTGCGTATTTTTCATGTTCAACGAGCAGAGAGCTTCTCTCTTCTCTCAATGTCTCCAGTATTGCGCTATGTTCTTCCTCAGCATCAGTAAGTTCATCAAACTTGACATCCTTTGTAGCAAGGTCATCCTCCAATGCCTTTATCCTCTGGTTCATTGCAATGAGCTCTTCCTGAACAGCAGATTGTTCCTTCTGTTTCTCCTCTATTCTCTTCTCCAGGTCCTGAATGCGGGCTTTGTTCTCTTCAATTATACTGCCGCTCTCTTCTATCTGTTTATCATAATGCTCTATGGATTCACCGAGCTCCTCTATTTCCCTTCTTATATACTCCCTCTCGGTCTGCATCTCAGAAAGATTCTTTTCCAGTTCATTCTTCCTGTTATTGAATATAATATACTCTTCCTTGACACTGTTGAAAGCCTCTTCCTCTGCAATAGCTTCAGCCTCTTTTGTACTGTACAGTGCATTGAGTTTGTCTGTTTCATCCTCATTATCATTCTTCCGGTTCATCAGTTCATTCAGCTCATCCCTGCGTGACTGCACAATGGACCTGAATCTATCAATAAGCCCCTTCTTCGCCTCTATTCTGTCACCCAGTGCTTTTATCCTTGTCTCAATGAAATCAAGTGAGGATTGTTTCCCTGTCAAGCTCTTGATAATATCTTCTCTTTCCCTGTAGAGCTCATTGATACCGGATTCAATCTCAATCAATTTTTCCTCTGTCAGAGATATCTCATTATTGGTCTTCTCCAATTCCTTCTCATTATTCTCTATCTTTTTCCGCAGATTAAGGGTCTGAATCTCTCCTCCCTTTATGATCAGCCCGTCATTCATCTTGACAATACCCTCTCTGCTGACAAGATGATAAGGGCTCTCTTTCACCAGTATATCATCATTGTCGTATTTAATAAAATGCGACAGATATGCCTTTACCCCGTCAGGCGCTTCAACAAAACGGGATAATGCATCAGGATGCTCATCGGCTTTACCGGTATTTTCACTGTTTATGAATGTAACAAGCTGTTTGCTGTCTTTTACCATTTGCCTTATCCGGTCACCGGAAATAAGAATTGTATTGATAAAGCCGGATATTGCAGCTTTGACATAATCCTCTGAATCATCTTCTATCTCCATGCTGTTTCTTATGAACTCTATCTCACTGGTGTCATCAATCTTCAATGCATTCTGATTCTCTTTTATCCTGCTCTTCAACTGTTCAATATTAGCCATTATGCTGCTTCTTGCTCCCCTTATCTCCCTCATCCGTGTCTCAAGGTCTTTCTTGCGCTCCTTTATTTCAGCAATATCCTTTTCAAATGAGCTTTTCTCATCCTCCAGCAGATTGACCTTTTCCGCTATCTGATTTTTCTCGTCAAGCAGTTCTTCCATCTGATTCTTCAGGGAACCGAGATTATTCTCCTCCTGTTTCATTTCCTCTTCTTTTTCAGTCATACGGTGTTTGATATTCTCAGCTTTATAATCAATACTCTTGCAGCGGGATTTCAGGACAAGTATTTCATCCTTTATTTTATTGAGTTCCCTCTTGGTCTTGTTGAAATCACTCTGCTTCTTTTCAAAGAGTGTCTCTATATTGTCATCCGAACCGGATATACGGCCGCGTATCCTGTCAATCTTCTCATCAAGATTCTTGGATTTTTCCTTTAACTGGTCAAGCCGGTTCCTCCTGTTGGGCTGTTCACGCAATTGCCTCTCTTTATTCTCAATAGTGAGCCTGTTCTTTTCAGTAAGTGAATTGATTTTCTCCTGGGAAACCTCAATAACTGTTGTCATTGAATGAATGTTCTCAACAAGTTCTTCCTTCTCTTTCTGTAGATTGTTGAGATTCTCCTCCAGTGTTTTCCTGACAGTCTTGATTTCAGCCAGTTCCTTCTTATTGACGGTTATACTGTCCCTCAGATCCTCTATCTTCTCTTCCTTGCCCTTTATCTTCTCTTCTATAGCATTTATCCTGCCTGCAAACTGCTCAATTCTCTCTCTCAGCACATATTGATGGAGATTTTCCACTATCATCTTGTATTTATTGTATCGCTTCGCCCTGCCTGCCTGCCTCTTCAGATCCCTGTGCTGTTTTTCAATCTCAGCTATCAAATCCTCAATTCTGTAGAGATCCTCCTGAGTCCTTATGAGCTTTCTCAATGTTTCTTTCTTTGCCTGCTTATAATGCGATATACCTGCTGATTCCTCAAAAAGATTCCTCAATGCATCAGCCTTGTCATTGACTATTTCCTCAATAAGGGACCTCTTGAACAATGAGTATGATTTGACACCCATACCTGCTTCAATAAGCAGTTTCTGGACATCCTTCAGCCTGACTGATTCCCGGTTTATCAGATACTGGGAATCCCCGCTTCTGTATAATTTTCTCTCAAATTCTATTTCTGAGAAGTCCAGTTCCAATTCCCCTTCATTGACAAATCTCAAAGACACATCTGCGAGATTGGAGGGCTTTCTCTTGTATGTGCCATTGAATATCAGATCCTCCATCAATGATGCCCTGAGTTCCTTGGGTGACTGTTCTCCCAGCACCCACCTTATTGCATCAACTACATTGCTCTTGCCGCTGCCATTGGGCCCCACAAAACCGGTTATTCCCCTGTTGAGTTTGAGATTTATGGGGTCCGGGAATGATTTGAATCCATACAGCCTGATTTCACTTAAATACAATATGCCTCCATCAGATAATAATCAATTATATATACCAAATTTCTTATTTTCAGTCAATACTATATATTACAGTAAAGCTGTAAAAAATAAAGCGGAAAATGTAAATACACCCGGTCAATCACCGGTATTCCGGATGCAGTTCCTTGATTATTGAAGTGTAACATTACGCTTTCCATTGCGTATTATATAATGCAGATGGAGGTGATAGGGAATGAAGAAACTGATAAGATATTTAAAAAGATATAAATTACTGATATATGCAATACTGATACTCTCCTTTCCGGTATTTGCTCTCTGGCGATGCGCCTCAATAATATGCGGAGCATCCTTCTGATAAACCCGGGCACTGTTCTTTAACAGGAGACAAATTGCCTTCGTCTCCTGCCCGGGCTTTTTCAGTTCTGCAGTTCTTCCTGCCACTCCCTGAGTTTTTCCCTGAATATTGTATTGTCGGGTGCAAATTCAATTGCTCTCTTTTCTGATTCAACTGCATTTTCATAATCACCCATTCTGGCATACACCTCGCCCAGTGTATCCCAGATATTGCCGTCTTCAGGCTCCAGTTCAATTGCTTTTTTGGCATAGACAAGAGCATCTTCCAGTCTGTAATCATTTATGGCAAATTCCCATGCAATGGAATTATAGAGCATCGCATTATCACTGACCTTCTCTGCAATATTCAATGCCCTTGCAATTGCCGAATCCGCCTTCAGGTGATTGTTGCAATTGAGGGCATTGATGCCAATTCTTATATATGCACTGCCGAGGAATGTCTCCTTGTGAATATCATACAATCTCCTCAATTCCTCAATCGGACGGGCATGGTCATCAATTCTTATATCTGTCATCCTGTCGTCAAAACCCGAATAACCGCCGTTTTCAGACACAACAAGAAGTGCTGCTGATTGTCTGCCTCTCTTGTCTCCGCCTGCATTCTGCCCTGCTTCTAGTGCCCGTAATAATCTTCCTGCCAATGCGCCTTCAGCATTCTCAAAGGCAGCTGCCATACTGTCAATGACCTCAGGACCTGCCAGTATATTGCCCTGAACAGCATAATGCTTTCCGGTTCTGTGTCCTGCCCAATCGGAGCACTTCTCACCTGTAAATGCTGCCGGATTGCCTTCAAAATCAATCAGTCCGACCTGTCTGTACTGATAATTGCTGTCAGATTCCAGTAATTGATTCAGGGCATCTTCTGCATCAATGCCTTCTTCAAATAACTCCATTGCCTTTTGTCTGTACATGGTATTGCCCCATGCCTGTGAGGCGATTGCGCCTCTGCCCGCCTCTGCCTCAGGGACAACTGCCCCCACTGCAAAGAATTTGGATTGTACAGCAACTCCCCACTCATCCATCAGTGGGTCATAAGCCACTATGGAGAAAGTCGCTATTGTACGCTCACCTGCCAGCAGTGAAAATACAGTGATCATTATTAAAAACAGAATAATCTTCTTCATAATAACTCCTTATCTGTATATACTTTGGGGAACTGTAATACGGAAATCCCCCATGAAATACGGGGCTACAGTGTATTCGTCAAATATAAACATAATACTGTCTTTCTTTATTATAAATTCATTGAAATTTGCCCATTTCGCCTCTGTGCCCGAGAGTAGAAATTCATCGTTTCGTAAGCCACCGTAATCATCATATCTCTCGGACTTCTCTTCTGCAATACCTTGCCTGCAGTACCGGGAAATCTTCTTCAGTGCATTATGGTCAATAATATCCTTCAGTTGTATGCTGCTTCCTGAAATAATATCATAATTGAATGTCTCATAATTATGTATGCCGTGAGCACCGCCTGTATATGATTCCAGATATCCGAGAATAGAGACAGCATTCTTGTTTTTCAGCACATTCTTGATCCTGAACTCAGTGAAATACTTCATACCGGACTCTTTTGCAAACCGGGCGGATTCTTCAATAAAATCCGTATTCTGATCATAGATGTTTTTAGATACTTTCTTAATATGCTCTTCAATATCATTGAAACTGTCACATTCAAAATCAATGTACTCGCAGATAACATCATAATGATTGGTATGAACGTACAGTGAATCCACTGTATAATCCGGCATACCCAGTATCAATGATAATAATATTATAAAATGCATAATTACCCCCTTTTATCTTATGATATCATTTTTGTGAATGCGGTCAACAGAATCGTTATTCCTCAAAAATAAAGTACTTGAAAGATATATGTTTCCTCATAAAAGATATGAGGCGAGGACAGTTCTCAGAAAGCACCTTTGCCAACCCGTGCATAACCGATAATTCGGTGCTGATGAGAATGTGTGAGCCTCACCGTCATTACATCAATCGCTATGCTCAATGCTTTTTTATTAAGAAATCAAACATTACATAATAATTATATTCAGTGACTTTTTCTTATGAAGAAAGACGCAGAGTTTATAGATTGAAATATTCAAGCCCCGGCATAACGGGGCTTGATTGCACCATTATCTGGATTCTTTACGGTCAGATTCGGGGTTTTTCCCAGAAGGCTTGTCTGAAGACTTGTCGGAAGTTTTAACTGGCTTATTTCTCACATCAGTTTTCTTTGCCGACACATTCTTTCTGTCTTTTTTCTTATCTTTCATTTCTCCTCCTCTGCAGTGACAATACACTGCAATTAAATATAATCTATCCCAAAAATACATTTTGTCAAGTGTGTTGTTATATTTTATAAATTATGCCAATTCTACAATCTGGCTGTATAGCCGCCGTCAATGGGCAGTGTGGCTCCCGTGATATATGATGCATGGTCACTGCAGAGCCACAGCACGCCCTCTGCTATGACATCCGGTTCTCCTATGTATTTTATGGGGAGCATCTGTTTCATTCTCTCCCTCTTCTCTTCACTGTCCAAGCCCCTGTCACTCATCGGTGTTCTTATTTCCCCCGGTGCAATGGCATTGATTCTTATGCCTTTAGAGGCGTATTCCAGTGCAGTGCATTTTGTTATGGATTCCACTCCATGCTTTGATACAACATAGGGCAGTCCGCGCGGAAAATTCATCAGTCCGGAAACAGATGAGGTGTTGACAATAACCCCGTTTCCATTCTTCAGCATAATGTCAATCTCATATTTCATTGCGAGGAATACTCCATGCATATTGATGTCAATCACTTCCCTGAACTGTTCAAATGTCAGTTCATTGAGGGGCTTGAAAACACCCTCAATCCCCGCATTATTGAATGCAAAATCAATTGTACCGAAAACCTCTACTGTCTGGTTGACTGCATTCTTCATCTCTTCTTCAATAGATACATCTGCTCTGATGAATTCAATATTACTGCTTATCTCCTTCAAACTCTCCATTGCCCGTACACCCGTTTCTCTGTTTCTTGAAACAAAGACAACATTCCCTCCTGCTTTGAGGAAATACTCCGCTGTTTTGTATCCTATGCCTGTGCTTCCGCCTGTAATGAACATTGTCCTGTCTTTGTAATTATACATCACGCCTCCTTTTTCATTATATACAAGCAATACTTATGCCTCATGTAAATGATATTATTCTTTTACTTGTGAATTTCAGGGGTGAGACAGATAATTACCGGTAAATACTATTATCACATAATGGTGCTTGGTGTGTATTATTCAATATACTGATACTTATACAGTTCAGCATACTTATCATTCTGCTCAAGGAGTTCCTGATGTGTGCCGCTTTCTACAATTCTGCCTTTGTGCAGCACATAAATCCTGTCTGCATCCTGGATTGTAGAGAGACGGTGGGCAATTGCTATTGAGGTCCTGTCATGCATTATCCTGGATATTGCATCCTGGATAAGGGACTCGGTTTCACTGTCAATACTGGATGTTGCCTCATCCAGTATCAGTATCTGAGGCTCTGTTGCAAGAGCCCTGGCAAATGCAATGAGCTGTCTCTGGCCTGTGGAGAGATTCTTGCCGCTTTCAGCTACAGTGTCCCTGTACTGTTTCTCCAGTTTACTGATAAATGTATGGGCATTGACATATTTGGAATACTGGACAATCTTTTCATCCTCAACATCCTTATTGAGGGCAATATTATACTTGATGTCGCCGGAGAACATAATCACATCTTGAAGAACCAATCCGAAATAAGACCTGAGGTCATCAATATCCATGTCTCTTATATCCACATCATCAATGAGAATCTGCCCCTCATCAATATCATAGAACCGCATAAGCAGATTGATAATTGTTGTCTTGCCCGCACCTGTAGAACCGACAAATGCCACTGATTCATTGGGTTCAATTGTAAAGGACACATCCTTCAGTACAGGCTCATCTTCTTTATAGGAGAATGTGACATCCCTGAATTCAACTTTACCTTTCTGCTGCTGGGGTGTTTTACTGTCTTCAGGTGATTTGATGTAATCATCCTCTTCAAGTATTGTCATTATTCTTTCTGATGATGCCATTGCTGACTGGAAAATATTGAATTTCTCCGAGAAATCAAATATCGGCCTGAAGAGCTTTCTTATATAGGATATAAATGCAATAAGGACACCGACTGTAACAACACCCTCAATTACTGCATTGCCCCCGAAATATATCAGTGTGCCCAGTGTAATAAACATCAGTACATCAATAAGGGGTCTGAATATTGAGAATATGAGGAGCTGAAACATATTGGCATTATAGTAATTCTGGCTGGTCTTTCTGAAATCTGTGTCTGATTTTTTCTGCATATTGAATGCCTGGATGAGGGATATTCCTGATATGGATTCAGAGAGGAAACTGTTCAGTCTTGCCAGTGACACTCTCACTTTTCTGTATGCCTTTCTTGCATACTTCTGAAAGAGAAACAGTATAACAATAAGTACAGGAAGCAGAACGAGCATAACGGATGCAAGGGGAACAGATAATTTGAACATGATAATGAATATTCCCAGAACAATGAGCACATCCTTTGCCGAATATATGAGCACATCTGTAAGTAATTGCCTCAGTGCATCAATATCATTTGTTGTTCTTGTGACAAGTCTGCCGATTGGGTTTTTCCTGTAGAAATTCATGGATAACCGCAATATATGCCTGACTACATCCGAACGTATATCATACATTATATTCTCACTGACAATTGCCATTATAACGACCTGCAGATAGGTCAGTACAAAAGAGATGAGCAAAAGCCCCAGATAAATAAGGGCATACTTCTTTACATTATAGAGATCATCGGATCTTATCTCCGCCATATTCTCCTGGGATATATTCTTCAGCTGAGAATAGTCTGCAAGGAGTCCTTTAGAGGTTTCAATATAGTCTATCCCATTGTTATCAAGGATTGTCCTGTCCTCTGTATTAAAGCGGAATAATTTCAGTTCTGTCTTCAGTCCCGCCTTTCTCAGATTGGCATTCTGCCCCCTTGTAATGATCTCCGAGGGAATATAGATAAGGGAATCGGTTGTAATACTGTATGCTTTATGGCTTGATGCGATCTCTTCTGAAACACCACCCCTTTTAACTGCAATATAGCTCTTCTCAATATAATTATCTATGACTGTCTTGGTGATTACCGGCAGATATATCTCAATGCTGCTTATTGTCAAAAGCAGCAGAAATGTCAGTATTATTTTACCGAGATACGGGCGTGCATATCTAAGCAGTCTCTTTAATATAGTTTTATCTGCGCCTGTATATAATTTTTCCTGTTCTATCATTCTTCCAACTTTTGTATTTCGTATATATGCTGATATGTTTCAGATATCTTGAGCAATTCTTCATGAGTGCCCTTATTTTCAATCTTATTGTCATCTATTACATATATCATGTCTGCATTCAAAAATGATGATATCCTGTGGGATATCACAATGGTTGTTATTCCTTCAGTATACTCCTTGAGATTGCTGATAATTTCTTTCTCTGTATTGGTATCAACAGCACTGAGCGCGTCATCCAGTATCAGTACAGGGGGTTTGCGGATTATTGCCCTGGCAATACATATCCTCTGTTTCTGACCGCCTGAAAGTGTCACCCCCTTCTCTCCGACAATTGTGCCGTATTGATCCCTCAATTCCATTATATTGCCGTGCACTGAAGCAATGCTGCACACTTTCTCAATCTCTTCTCTGTCAGCATCCGGTTTACCGAATCTTATATTCTCCTCTATTGTTTCCGAAAAGAGGAATGAATCCTGGGGAACATACCCTATGGAGTCCCTTATGCCTGATATCTTTATATTGCTGTAATGACTGCCGTCATAATATATATCACCACTGTCAGGATGTACTATTCTAAGTATCAATTTTGCAATTGTTGTTTTCCCTGAACCTATTTTCCCGCATATGCCTATATAATTTCCCTTGTTTATCTTTATATTGATATTTTCAAGCACAGGATTATTTTTATAGCTGAATGAAATATCTTTCAACTCAATATCACCCTCTATCTTTGTGTAAACAGCATCCTCACTCTCAACAATATCCGGTCTCTCATCAAGGAAGTCCTTTATCCTGGAGTAGGAGGCTGCACCTCTCTGAAAAACATTTGTCACAAAACCGACAGCCATCATGGGCCAGACAATTATCCCTATATAGGAGATGAATGCCACCAGTTCACCGGGTGTCAATTGCCCGAGTATTACCTGCTGGCCTCCAATAAACAGTATTATTGCTATACCTGCCTGGGAAAGAAGGAAAATAAGGGGATGCATTGTACCCCAAATTTTTATGAGGGATATATTCATATCAACATATTCACGGTTCAGTTTATTGAAATTCTTTGATTCATCCTCTTCCTGCTGAAATGCCTGGATGATTTTCACTCCGGAATACATCTCCTGGGCTTTGTCACTCATTGCAGAGAAGCCCTCTTGAACCTTACGGAATTTTCTGAACAGAACACGCATGAAAACAAGGGCAATAACAGATATGAGGGGAAGCGGTATTATGGCATACAGTGTCAGTCTGACATTTATTGTGAACATGAATATAAGTGTTGCTATAAAGAGGAAGGTTGCGTCAAAACCCGCTATCACACCGAATGCAGTTGCCATTCTGACAGCCCTCATATCATTTGTCATATGCGCCATTATGTCGCCTGTTTTTGTATCATTGAAAAACTTGGATGTAAGTGACAGTAAATGGTCAAATAATCTGTTCTTGAAATCCATTTCAATAAAATGGGACATGCCTATTATTGTCATGCGCCATGCAAAACGGAAAATGCCTATTCCAATAGCAAGGCCGAATATGGATAAAGATACTACAAGAAGAACAGAAGAGGAATCACCGGGAGTAATAACAGAATCAATTGCCCTCTGGACAAGCCGGGGAGAGATAAGCTGAGCCAGATCAACAAGTACAAGGGATAAAAACCCTATGAGTATCTTGAAGGGGCTCTTCTTGTAATAATTTATTATAAATTTAATCAACATAGTTTTTTATATTATCACAGGAAAGTATTCCGGTCAATAAATTCGTTATTCCTCAAAAATAAAGTACTTGAAAGACATATGTTTCCTCATAAAAGATATGAGGCGAGGACAGTTCTCAGAAAGCACCTTTGCCAACCCGTGCATAACCGATAATTCGGTGCTGATGAGAATGTGTGAGCCTCACCGTCATTACATCAATCACTATGCTCAATGATTTTTTATTAAGAAATCAAACATTACATAATAATTATATTCAGTGACTTCTTTCTTATGAGGAAAGACGTAAATTCAATCGATTTGGAGAATATCCTCAATATACTTAATGAGTTTTCTGCCGGAAAACGGTTTGGGAATGAAATTTACTGTCTTGCGGTCAATATCTTTCTCGGATAATATCTCCTTTGAATATCCCGACATATACAGTATCTTAACACCGGGTATGATCTTCTTGATCTCCTCGCACATCTGTTTGCCATGCATCTCAGGCATCACAATATCCGACAGTATCAGGTCAATCTTATCTCTGTGCTTGCGTGCAATCTTTATACCATGTACGGGATTGGAGGATGAGTAAACCGTATAACCCTTTTTCTTGAGCATTTTTCTTGCAATTGACAGTATCTGTTCATTATCCTCAACAATGAGAATGGTCTTTCCATTGTCTTGATTTGATGAGGTCTCTTCAATTTTCTTTGTCTCTTTGCCTTTTACAGGAAAATATATCTTGAATACTGATCCTTCTTCCGGTTCAGAATATACATTGATGCTTGCATTGTGCTGCTTTACAATTCCGTAAACAGTGGAGAGCCCCAGTCCCGTCCCCTTGCCCTGCTCCTTTGTTGTAAAGAATGGTTCAAAAATATGCGTCTGTACTTCCTTTGTCATGCCCCTGCCATTATCACTCACAGTAAGCAGGACATATTCCCCCTGCTTCAGCTCTGTGTATATTGAAGCATACTCTATATCCAGGTCAACCATTGATGTTTCAATGGATATCTTGCCATTGCTTTCAATGGCATCCTGTGCATTAATTACCAGATTCATCAGTATCTGTTCAATCTGAACAGGATCAGCCTCAATCATCTTAATATCATCCGACAGATGAAGAACCAGCTCAATGTCATTGCTGATTGTTGATTCCAGGAGTTTCATCAAATCCTCAATAACACTGTTCAAATCAACACTCTTCATCTCCATAACCTGCTTCTTGCCGAATGCAAGGAGTTTCTTGATAATGCTTTTCGCTCTCTTTGATGACTGGACAATACTCTTTGCCTGCTTGTGAATTACACTGTCCTTCTCTGAATTATACTCAATAAATTCTGCATTCATTGTAATGGGTGTGAGCAGATTATTGAAATCATGGGCAATCCCGCCGACAAGATGTCCTATGGATTCCATCTTCTGGGACTGCAGGAGCTGCTTTTCAAGATTCTTCTTCTCCGTAATATCTACCACTGATATCAGTACAGCTGTTTTGCCATTGTATGTTATCCTGTCAGCCCAGAAATCAATCCATTTTACTTTACCTGACTTTGAGACTATTCTGAATTGATAATGTTTGAGAGGATCCTCGCCCCTGAGCCGTGCAGCTGCTCTCTTCTTGATAAGCTCCTTGTAGTCAGGATGGACAACATCCTCAATATTCATATCAAGGAGCTCATCCTCACTGTATCCGGTAATATTGCATGCAGCAGGATTGACATATATCCATCCGTCTTCATTGTATATCATACTGGCAACTGAGGATGATTCCGTAAGAGTCCTGAATTTCTTCTCGCTCTCTATCAATGCTTTCTCATTCTCCACCTCATGGGTGACATCATACATTATAATCAGGCAATTCTCATCATCCAGGCCAATGAAATTGAACAGCATATTGATTGTGCTGCCATCCTTAGTATTCACATCCCTGATAACAGTGGGGATTGTCTCTCCTTCCCTCAGTGTTCCGGATACTGATTCCCATCTCCTGGTAATTGTGTCCCTGTATCCTTTATCCGGATATGCCAGATTGAACCACTGATCTGTTGATTTGATATCCTTGAGGGAATAACCGGTCATTTTTTCAAATGCAGGATTGACATACTGGATTTTCCCATTCCCGTATCTTATAACCATTATACCCATCGGGATTACATCAAGTATGGTCTTCAGTTCAACTGTGTCTGTAAGCTTCAAATATAACCTCTCACTGCAGCTTGTCTTTCAAAGAAAGAGCGTTTTTCAGTGCAAAACCGCCGTGACAATTATTGAAAAATATATATACATCATCAAAATCCTCAGAACTGTTCTTTATTTCCTTACTGAAGATATTGAGTTCTCCGTCACTGTAATTATAATTATACCTGTCATCCGCGTCATACCAGTTCTTATTCCTGCCGTGGAATCTGAAATATCCCAGGGGTCCGGTCTTTGCAATAACCCTGTTGTGCAGATTCTTTTTATCAGGCAAATCAACTGTTACATAATTGAGATTGTGCTCTCTTAATGTATCATAAACCTCCGTCTTGTTCCAGTCACTGCCCCTGAATTCTATGAATGTCGGGATATTCTTAAGGGGTTCTGTCCTTTCCAGAAGAGAATCCGTATTCTCGCTGTTCTTATGGAAGGACTCGGGGAATTGAAGCAGGATTCCTCCGAAATTATTATTGACATTGCCTTCCCTGTAATTATCGGCAAATGTCTTTACTGTATCTATATCATTGTATGTATGCGTAATGCCTTTATATGCCTTTATGATATACCGGAAATCATCCGGTGCCTTCTTTGAAAAGTTTTTAAGCATCGTGGCTGAGGGAAGGCGGTAATAGGAGAAATTGAGCTCAACTGCATTGAGAGCCTTCTCTGTGTAAGCCTCAAACATCTTCTTCTGATTGGTTGAATCAGGATATACAGTCCCTATCCAGTCCTTGTAATAATAACCGCTTGTTCCAATATATATCATAATTCCCTGAGAGTGTACTCATTACTGCCCAAACCCGTCTTCTCCCCGTGTTCCAGCTGTACAAGACAATTGACTGATTCATGTATTTCTTCAAACACCTTCCTGCCCGCCTTCTCATTGACCAGGTCATAAGAAGCCCTGTCAATTGCAACAGGGTCTCCCGAAACAAGCACACCTACATCAGGTGCTACCGGTTTGTCACTGTACGGGAAACAATCGCATGAAGGAGTAATATCCTGCACAAAATTGATGTATATGCACTTTTTACCCTTCACTGCTCCATAGGCATACTCTGCCAGGCGTTTCTGCATATCATCAGATGCAATATCCCAGTTGATCTTTATTGCACCCTGCGGACAGGTTTCTATACAGAGTCCGCATCCTGTGCATCTGTCCGGGTTGATGTGTGATTTGTCATTTTTTTTCTCTATTGCATCATAATTGCACCACTGGCTGCATATCATGCATCCAATGCATTTGTCTTCATTTACATTGGGATGAATATTGGAGTGCATTGAGAGTTTGCCTTTCTTGGATGCGCCGCCCATGCCTATATTCTTTATTGCACCCCCGAATCCGGAGAGGTCATGGCCCTTGAAGTGTGAAACAATAACAAGGCCGTCAGAATAATAAATATCCGAACCAATATACGCTGTCTTGGACATCTCTCCATTTATCTCAATCTCCTCATAACTCTCGCCCCTGAGACCATCAGCAATTATTATGGGATAATTGCCAAAGCCATTGAACAGTGCATTTTTTATATGGCTGACACTATTGGAGCGCTCCCCCCTGTACAGTGTATTGGTGTCTGTAAGAAACGGCCTGCCGCCCTCTTCTTCAATATGCTGACAGATGAAATTGAGATATGCCGGTTTGATGAATGCCAGATTGCCGTGTTCACCGAAATGGACCTTGACTGCAACCAGATTGTTCTTGCCTGCCACTGCCTTGAGATTGCACTTGTCCATTCCTGTAAAGATTTTTTTAAGCAGGTCTTTTCTGCTGCTTATTGGAATATAGAATACATCCGACATAGTAAACATTATACCTATACTGCAAATTTAGTCAATAATTTAAATTTGTATTCACCTGCATCAGTAAAAAATAATTATTTGTCTGATTTATTGGTAATTTTCAGTTTCATCTACATCCTGCGACAATTATTTGTAGCCCCATTGCATCTCTGTTTCTTATCAAGCCAATTTCCAAATCCCAGGTCCGGTAGTTGCATAGGTTGCAGAAAATACAATATACGTAACTTATAAATTAAGAAATAAAAAAACTTATGATTTGTTTGATTGTAAATTCCATAAATTGAGCGTATTAGTTGTGCAACCTATGCAACTACCGGACCTGGGATTTGGAAAAATCTGATTATACAATTATTATTTGAATCTACATGGATTTTAAGGTTTCTTGCCCATAATCTATTTGGAGCTGAATTATGCGTCTTTTGAGAAGTTGTTTTATGATATCTTATAACCAGCT
>JAWOBN010000004.1:0-16997 GCA_046484245.1 bacterium
AATGCGTAATGCGTGATGCGGGGTGCGTAAAGAAGGTAAGAGACGCGAGACGCGGGACGCGAGTCTGAATGGCGAGCGGGAAGAAATAAGAGAGAACAATGTACAATGATACTTTCGTGTGATACGTGTGAATACGAGAGCGAATAGAGCGAATAGGGAAAGAAGGTAAAAGGTAAAAGAAATCGGGAACAAGTTCCCTCACGTACAATGGAAAACGTACAACGTACAACGACGGATAGGATAATGAGCAGAATGTATGTAGGGGAGGGGTAGGAGTCGCGAGACGCGAGACGCGAGTCTGAATGGCGAGCGGGAAGAAGTAGGATCGTACAACGGAAAACGGAAAACGGAAAACGAAGACCGGCCGGAGCCGGGTCAATGATGGATGATTGATAGTCAATGTGATGAGCCCGCCATGAGAGAACTGAAATCAGAGGAATCCACTTATTGCTCCACATGCATATTCACCAGTCACCAGCATACCAGTCACAAGTCACTATCTCACTATGCGTTCTACACGCTCTACTCGTTCTCCTCGTTCTGCATCACCACGCATAACGCAACACGCAACACGCATTACGCATAACGCATTACGATAATGCTTGACAATTGAGGGGATATCCATAAAATAATCAATTCATGCCGGAGTGGCGGAATTGGTAGACGCGGTGGTCTCAAAAACCGCTGGTGGTAACACTGTATCGGTTCAACTCCGATCTCCGGCATTTAACTTGACAATTGACATTTAAGACATATAATAAGCTATCAAAGATAATTAATAATCAGGAGTTAAGAATGGCTAAAAGATGTGAAATTTGCGGGAAAGGACCGCAATTCGGCAAACAGGTATCGCATTCACATAGAACCTCAAATAAGGTCAGGTATCCTAATCTAAGGCATATTAAAGCCAAGATAAACGGAACCGTGAAATATATACATGTTTGTACCCGCTGTCTCAGAAGCGGAAAAGTTGAAAAAGCAGTGTGAAGTGTTGACAACAATCATTGCGGCAGTTATATTATCCTATAATCATATAGGAGTATAAATGAAAAAGAAATTGATAATAATAAGTTTTTTAATGTTCTTTACAGCAGTATCAGTCTTTTCAACCGCCTCCCAGGCAGGAATGATCTTTTTAATGATCTATCCCGGCGCAAGAGCCATGGCAATGGGCGGTGCATCAGCAGCTTTAGCTGACGATGCATATGCCAATTACTATAATCCTGCGGGGTTGGGTTTGCAGGACAAGAAAGATGTGGTACTTCAGCATGTCAACTGGCTGTCAGAGCTTGCCCCCGATATGTATTATGAATACTTCGGCGGCACACTCCCGACACAATACGGTAATTTCGGCGCGGAGATCATATATCTCACAACAGGTGAGGCATATGCGACTGATGCTGATGACCCTACCGGCAGGTGGAAGCCTTTTGATTTTGCTTTGAGTATTTCATATGCTTACCCGATCAACGAGAATCTCGCTGTAGGTGCTTCAGGCAAGTTCATCTATTCATTCCTTGCACCCGAATGGGTTGTAAGGTCCTACCTCAACGAATCAACGGGCGGTCAGGCTCAAACCCTGGCTCTGGACCTCGGTGTTTTATACAAATTGAATGATGCGGTCAATTTCGGTGCCTCTATCAGTAATATAGGTCCCGAGATATCGTATCTTGACAATCCCGAGACCACTGACCCGCTTCCGACAGCACTCAGGGTAGGAGCCAAATACACAGTATTTGAGAATGAATTGAACTCCATAATGCTTGCTTCAGACCTGACAAAGGTTTTTGCAGGCAGTCCTGATTCAATGACATGGGGCTTCTCCCCCGGTGACTTGTTCACAAGAGCAAGGATACTCAGGGATGGAGGAGATGTGTCAGCTGATTCAGTGTATGTCACAGACCTGGAGAAAGAGATTCTTGACACCTGGATAAGTATTGGAGCAGAGTATGTGTACTACAACCTGCTTGCAGTGCGAGGCGGATATTTTATTGACTACTGGGGAAAGAGAATAGGATACACTTTCGGTGGAGGTCTCATTATAAACAATGCAATACGCATTGACATAGGTGTGGATAGTGACATCTATGATTTTGATACTTCAAATTACCGATTGTCCGTCGGATTCAGGTTCTAGAGTGGATTTAATATTAAATATTAATAAGAACCCCGGCCATTCATCATTCTCTGTCATCAGGAAACTGAAGAGTAAGTATAATCTCAAGAAATGCGGTTATACCGGCACTCTTGACCCTTTTGCAAGCGGTGTTCTGCCTGTTTTCTGCGGCAATTTTACAAAACTCATCCCCTTTATTCAAAATAAAATCAAGACATACAGATTCAATATTGCATTCGGCTATGAGACCGATTCCCTGGATATTACCGGGGAGGTAGTGAAGAGAACCGACAGTGTATCTGTATCACTCAAAAATATTGAAGAGACAATAGAGAGGTGTTTCAGCGGTGTTTTCATGCAGCGACCGCCCAGATTCTCCGCATTGAAGGTCAATGGCAGGAGGGCGTATAAAATGGCAAAGCAGGGCAAGGAATTCACAATGGATGAAAAAGAAGTGAAACTCCTTGAGTACAATGATATTAAGCTTTATGAAGGCGGTTTTACGGGATCTATAACTGTTGAAAGCGGGTTCTATGTGCGCGCTTTTGCCAGGGATATAGGCAGGGAGCTCGGTACACCGGCAACACTTGTACAGCTTGAGAGAACAGCTGACTCATTCTTTGATATATCCGGCAGTGTCAGTGAGGACACAGTGAGTCCCGGTGACTCTATTGATATAGAGCAGTTTGCCTCGCGTAATATGATAATGAAGTATGCTTCAGGCAGTGTGCTCAGTAAATTGAGAAACGGTATGGAGGTCTTTGACCCGGATTTGCCTGAGGGCAGATACATGATGGCTGACAGAGAGATGGAGACAATTATAATAGCAGATGCAGGAGAGCATATAATTAAAACAAAGAGAGTAATCAGATGAAACTCTATCATGGTATAGAATCCATAGACAGGTTGCCGGAGAATACGGTGATTACCATAGGTTCTTTTGACGGCGTGCATCTCGGTCATATGGAGCTCCTCAGAAAGGTTCATGACATTGCAAAACAGGGTGACAGACAGTCGCTTATAATCACTTTCAATCCCCATCCCCAGACAGTGCTGCAGGAAGTGGAAAGTAATTTTCTCATTACATCCATTGAGGAGCGTATTGAACTGATAGACAGAACCGGACTTATTGACAATCTGCTTGTACTTAAATTTGACAAGAGTTTCTCCGAGCTGGAACCGAAAGATTTCATAGATACAATCATCATGGGTATGGTTAAACCGTCGCATATTGTAATGGGATATGATGCCCATTTCGGCAAAGACAGGATGGGGGATATCATTTACCTCAAGAATATCACGCAGAGAAGGAATATAACTGTGGATATTGTAGAGCCCTTTATCATGAGCGAGGAGCCTGTTTCCAGTACAATGATAAGGAAGTTTCTGAGGTTCGGCAAGATAAAGGAGGCAAACAGGATACTGGGGTATGATTACTTTATAAAGGGGCATGTTGTGAAAGGTGAGGGCAGAGGCGCACTGCTCGGTTTCCCCACAGCAAACATTGAACTCTTTGATGAGATAAAGATACTGCCGCAGAACGGGGTCTATGCTGTAACAGTCGGGTACAATGGCGAGAAACACAGGGGCATAATGAATATCGGGAGCAGACCGACATTTGAAGACGGTGATATGACCATTGAAGTCCATATACTGGACCTGAGCGAGAATCTCTACGGCTCACTGCTCAAGATTCATTTTATTGACAGGATAAGGGATGAGGTGAAATTTGAGGATAATGAGAAATTGATAGAACAATTGAAAATTGATATAGAAAAACAAAAAGAAATCCAAGGAGGATAAAATGTCACTTAACAAGGAAAAGAAAAACAAAATCATCAATGATTTTCAGCTCACTGAGAAAGACACCGGTTCACCTGAGGTGCAGATAGCACTGCTCACAGAGAGAATCACGATGATAACAGAGCATCTTCAGGAGCATAAGAAGGATATCCATTCAAGGAAGGGCCTTATACAGCTGGTAAGCAAGAGAAGGCGTCTTCTGGATTATTTGATGAAGAAGGATTTTGAACGCTACAAGAAGATACTGAAAGAACTTAATCTAAGAAGATAATGGAGGAATTAATGAAATATTCAGTTAATGGTCAGTATGGGGACAGAGAACTCCATATTGAAACAGGCAAGGCAGCCCGGCAGGCGAATGGTTCTGTTGTAGTTACAACAGGCGAGAATGTCATGCTTGTCACAGCAGTTGCATCAAGAGATAAGAAAGAGAATCAGGGGTTTTTCCCCCTCATGGTGGATTACAGGGAACAGTCATTTGCAACAGGCAAAATACCCGGCGGATTCATCAAGAGAGAGGGCAGGCCCAAGGATAAGGAGATACTTGCTTCCCGTCTCATAGACAGGCCTATCAGACCGCTGTTCCCCGATGATTTTCTCAATGAAACACAGATTGTCGCCAATCTGCTTTCAGCAGACGGAAAGATGGAAACAGATATACTCGGTGTTATTGGTGCAAGTGCTGCACTGATGCTTTCCGATATACCGTTCAATGGTCCTATAGGCGGAGCACGCATTGCAATTATCGGCGGCGAGATAGTTGCCAATCCCACATTTGAGGATTTGCAGGATGCTGAACTGGACCTTGTTCTGGCAGGCACTGAAACAACTGTCACTACAATTGAAGCAGAAGGCAAGGAAGTCAGTGAGGATGATATGCTGCGCGCAATTGAAAAGGGTCATGAGATAATCAGGCAGTCCATAGAGATACAGAAGGAACTGCTCTCCAAATTTGACATCAAGAAGATGGACTATGAGCCGCACAGTATCAATGAGGACCTCAAGAAAGAGGCACTGGAACTGATTGACGAGAGGCTTGATGAGATAAATGCAATAAGAGATAAGCAGGAGAGAACCCATGCATACGGTGATTATGTCAAGTCATTAAAGGCAGAACTGGAAGAGAAGTATCCTGATGACATAAACAGGCTGAGAGATATTATTGATGATGAGCGCAAGAGAAGAATCAGGAAGAAGATGATTGAAGAAAAGGTGCGTTTGGACGGAAGGAAGTTTGACGAGATAAGAGATATATCATGTGAAGCCGGTCTTCTGCCGAGGGCACACGGTTCTGCACTCTTTACAAGGGGTGAGACACAGTCAATAGCAGGTCTTGCTCTGGGCACTGCCCAGGATGAGCAGATCATTGAGGAGCTTGTCGGAGAGACGAGCAAATCATTCATGCTTCATTATAATTTTCCCCCGTATTCAGTGGGTGAAGTTAAATTCCTCCGGGGACCCGGCAGAAGGGAAATCGGACATGGTTATCTTGCAGAAAAGGCACTGGCAGCAGTGATACCGGCAGAGGACATATTCCCGTACACAATAAGAATTGTATCTGAGATACTTGAATCTAACGGTTCATCATCAATGGCAAGTGTGTGCTCCGGCTCAATCGCCCTGATGGATGCCGGAATTCCCGTGAAGACGCATGTTGCAGGTATTGCAATGGGTCTTGTGAGGAGTGATGAGGGCGATATCATTCTCACTGACATACTCGGTGAAGAGGACCACTACGGTGATATGGACTTCAAGGTCGCAGGAACAACAGAAGGCATTACAGCCCTTCAGCTTGATACAAAGATACAGGGCATTGACACAGGTGTTCTGAGCAAGGGGTTTGCACAGGCAAAGGAAGCCAGACTGCATATTCTCAGCAAGATGGAAGAGGCAATTGCACAGCCGCGCAAATCACTCAGTAAATATGCCCCCCGTCTCGTCACTGTAATGGTTGACAAGGAGAAGATAGGCAAGGTCATAGGTCCGGGCGGTAAGACAATAAGAGGCATCATTGAAGAGACAGGTGTCAAGATAGACATTGATGATGAAGGAAAGGTCACCATTGCTTCAGATGATGCAGAGGGACTCAAGGCAGCCCGCAAGATGATTGAGGATCTGACAAAGGAAGCAGAACCCGGAGAGATCTATACAGGCAAGATAGTCAAGATAACGGACTTTGGTGCATTCATAGAGATATTCCCCGGAACAGACGGCATGATGCATATATCAAAGTACTCTTATGATCATATCAAGGACCTGAGGGACCATATCAATGTCGGTGATGAAATAAAGGTCAAGGTCACGCGCATAGACAAGCAGGGCAGAATTGACCTCTCCCGCAAGGCACTTATAGAAAGACCGGAAGGCGACAGCCACAGGAGCAACAGGAATTACAGGGGCGACAGAGACAAGAGAAGCGGCTCGGACAGAAGGGGCAGCTCTGACAGGCGCGGACATAAAGACAACAGGCATGACAGAAAAGACAGTGAGGATGGTAATAAAGATAAGGACAATTGATGAAGCAGAAGATCAGGTCATGCATATTCCCCAATGGGTCCAGGCTCATTGCTGAGGAAATGCCTTATCTGAAATCGTCCATTACAGGATTATTTGTGAAAATGGGCTCTGATTATGAGCCCTCTCACCTGAACGGCATATCGCATATGCTGGAGCATATGATTTTCAAAGGCACTCAGAACAGGGATGCAAAGGAAATAGCACTGGAAATAGAATCACTGGGCGGTGTGTTCAATGCATATACTGCCCGTGACCACACATGTTTCTACTTTATGTCGCTTCCAGGTGTTACTTCCGGGATTTTTGACATATTCCGCGATATCCTCTTTAGACCCCTGATACCCGAGGACCAGCTTGAACGCGAGAAGACAGTCATACTGGAGGAGCTCAAATCATCTGATGATGATCCCCAGGATGTGGTGTTCCAGAATCTCAATGAGATGATATTTGAAGACACACAGTATGCAAAGACAATACTCGGTACTCGTGATACAATACGCTCTATTACAAGGGATGACATACTGGAATTCATGCATAATTTCTATACCAATAAAAACATATTCACCACTTATGCAGGTCCTGCTGAGTTCAGTGAAGTGAAGAAAATGGTGAAATTCAAGAATAATAATGCAGAACACACTCCAAGGGTCAAGCATTTCAAGAGAATAAAGAAACAGACAGGCAGGAGGCATTACACATACAAACCCTCACTCTCGCAGTTTCACGCAGCAATGGGACTACAGGGTGTGAGATATGCGCACAGGGACAAATACCCGCTCCTTGTCCTCTCAACAATACTGGGCAGCGGCATGTCATCGCGTCTCTTCCGTTCACTGAGGGAGGATGCGGGTTATGTGTATGAGGTATTCTCATTTGTTGAGGCATTTTTTGACTCAGGTGTACTGGGCTTATACTTTATATGTGATCCGAGGAATTATCACAAGGCATTGGAACTGATAGAGAAGGAATTCAATGAGATGCAGAAAGGCAATATATCCGATGAGGAGATAAGAAAGGCAAAGACGCAGATCATATCATCCAGCACATTGAGTTTTGACACTATGACAGGCAGATTGAGGTCCATTGCCCGTTCTGTGATGTATCATGACAAGATAAAGAGATACTCCACGAGAATAAATGCAATAAAATCCGTGACAAAAAATGACCTGCAGAGGGTTGCAAGGAAATATCTTGACTATGATGAGTACAATATTGCACTTGCAGGAGGAAAGAGGAAATTCAGGGACTATGGATGAGATTAGTGTAAAGATAAGGATAGAAAACGGCAGGGAACCTGTTTATATGACAGAGGGCTCTGCAGGAGCTGATATATTTTCAGCTGAAGAGAGGGTGATACAGCCGGGTGAGACAGCTCTGATAAAAACAGGCATATTCATAGCAGTGCCGGACGGGTATGAATGCCAGATAAGACCCAGAAGCGGGCTTGCACTGAAGAAACAGATAACAATACTCAATTCACCCGGAACAATAGACAGTGATTACAGAGGGGAGGTCGGTATTATCATGCACAATCTCTCTGAGAACCCTTTCACTGTGAATAAGGATGACAGGATTGCACAGATGGTATTTGCACCTGTAGTAAGAGCCCGGTTCATTGAATCGGATCTTGAGGATACCCAGAGGAGCAGCGGAGGATTCGGACACACAGGCATAAACGGGAATAATGATGATTAATTATCTTTTTGTGAGGATCATGACTGTGCTGATACCCCAGTTGTCATTCTCAGTAACAGATGCTATTGCATATATTGCAGGTTCAGCAATATATTATTCCCGCAACTGGAGGGTTGAAGCGATCAGGGAGAACCTCAGAAGAGCAGGCATAGAGACGGATGTGAAGATGACATTTATCAATATGACAGTCAATCTCTTTGATTTCCTCAGATTCTACTATACACCAAGGTCATATCTCAGCTCAATCATACTCAATAAATACCCTGATTCCATTATAGACAAGAGCATGATGATTGTGACAGGCCATTTCGGCAATTGGGAGCTTGCAGGCATCTATATAACATATCTCGGTAAGAAAATGATAACTGTTGCTGAATCAGAGGGGCCGGGTGAGAAGATGTATCAGTTCTACAGTAATATGCGCTCCACGGAGAATATGATAGTGCTGAAACTGGAAGATAAAACAACACCATTCAAGATTGACCATTATCTGAGAAACGGGTATTCTGCAGTACTGCTGGCAGACAGGGATATAAGCAAGAGCGGAGTGGATGTTGACTTTAATTCATATAGAGCAAGAGTGCCGAAGGGACCCTATTACTTTGCCAAGAGGTACTCACTTCCGCTCTATCTGGGGACAATGCACAGATTCCATGACAAAAAATACAGGTATAAATGCTATATTGAAAATATCCCCAAAACGGATAATATGAGAGTAGATGCACAAAGAACAATAGAAAAGTTAATTGAACATATAGAATCAGCACCCAATGAATGGTTTGCTTATGACATGAACTGGGAGGATAAATGACTCACAGGCCAGAGGATATAAAGCCGGACAAGAAGAAATTGAAAATACTGCTTGTTTCAGACATGTACTACCCGCTCCCCGGGGGCATTCCCGAACATATACATAATCTCTATCTTGTAATGAAGAGAAAGGGGCATCATGTGCATATTCTGACAGGCAAGTCATTCACCAATAAGTCGCATGTATCCGATGATGTGAAGAGATTCGGCCATTCAATCAGTGTGCCTGCCAATAAATCATTCTCACAGATAACAATTGGTGTGAAGATGTGCGGCCAGGTAAAATCACTGCTGGAGAGAGAACAGTATGATATTGTTCACATACACGGTTCACTTGCTCCGACACTGCCGATACTCACACTGTATCTCTCAAAGGGCACCAATATTGTGACATTCCATGCAGCGCATAATCACTCAGTGGGTTATTCAGCCCTTCAGTCACCATTATCCAAACTGTTCAGGAAGATACACGGCCCCATTGCAGTATCCAAAGAGGCGAAGCGGTCTATTGAGAAATATTTCCCCGCTGATTACCGCATTATCCCCAATGGTGTTGATGTTGAGCGCTTCAGTCACAAGAACAGGATACTGGAAAAATTCAATGATGATAAGATCAATCTCCTCTTTGTCGGGAGGCATGATCCCCGCAAGGGCATAAAATACCTCTACAAGGCAATGGACTATGTTGTTGAAAAGCACAAGAATGTCCGTCTTATAGTTGTAGGCAAGGGCTTTTTAAAGAGATACTATAAACTCTCTATATCCGAGGAGTCCAGGGATTACATTGAATTTCAGGATTATGTGGACCATGATCTGCTTCCCCTTTACTATAGAACAGCTGATATTTTTATTTCACCTGCAACAGGAGGGGAGAGCTTCGGCATAGTGCTCCTTGAATCCATGGCATCAGGCACACCGATTGTGGCAAGCAGGATAAGGGGGTACAGACAGGTTGCCAGACACAGGTATAATGCATTCTTTGTCAAACCGGAGGACCCTGTAGAACTGGCAGAGGGCATCAATGAACTGATAGACAATGAGCAGTTGAGAAAGAACCTTATTTCAAACGGTCTTGAACATGTGCGGAGATACTCCTGGGAGAATGTAACACAGGAGGTGCTTGATTATTACAGGGAGATAATGGAGAAGAGAAGGAATAATATTATGAGGGAAATCAATTCAGATGGATAATTCAATATACCTCATTCTCCTGCTGCCTGCAATCTACCTGGGCGGCTGGATAATATGGTATCTCCGATTCAATGGCATTCCGGAATATACTCCCAAAATCATCAGTTTTCACAAGATATCCAATAAACCCGAAATGGGGGGAACCTTCTGCACAGTGCGCCAATTCAAGGCATTCATGGATTATATTGCCTGTCATGATTATTCCACTGTTCCTCTGGACAGATTGATTGAAGAGAGGAAGGATAAGGAGATTGCAGTATTCTTTGATGATGCCTATGAGGATGTATATGAAAAGGCATTCCCTATTATGAAAGACCGTGATCTCCGGGGGGCTGTATGCCCTGTTGCGGGTTTTATAGGCAGGAAGAATGACTGGGACAGGGGTCCGGGGTCATTCAGGCATATGGACGGGAAGCAAATAATGGAACTCAGAGAAGCGGGTTTTGATATTGTGTCACATTCAATGACGCATCCTGATCTGAGGAAACTACCTGCTGCGGAGCTGATGCGGGAGGTGAGTGATTCCAAGAAGATACTTGAGGATTTGACAGGTCAGAAAATTGACTATTTCATATATCCCTACGGGCTGTATAATAAAAGGGTGAAGCATGCAGTGAAAAAAGCGGGATACAAGGCGGCATTCACTTCATACAATGAGGACAATGCTGTCTTTGACAGATTTGCAATAGGCCGCAATACAATGTATATTATAGACAGTGTGATTGACCTGAAGATTATACTGAACAGAAGCCCCCTTTTCTGCTACGGGCATGAAGAGGCGAAGGGCAGAATTATTAACTGGTTTGCGAGGTTTTCAAGAACAATATGAAGAAGAAAGTTTTTTTCAGTGATTTTGTTTTCCTGATGAGACCGTCCATAATGATAGCTGTGTGGACATTCTTCATGGGCGGGGTATATACTGCAATGCGCCTTTCAGGCAGTTCTATTGTTTTCAATTTCAGCAGCATGAGCAGGATACTTGTTATTATGTTCCTCTACTCGCTTTTAATAGGCAGTATATATATTATCAATCAGATAGCTGACAGGGAGACAGACAGAATAAACAGGAAACTCTTTCTCCTGTCAGAGAATTACATCTCCCCCCGTTCAGCAGTGATATTTGAAATTGCACTGTCAGTCACAGCCATTGCAGGCATTTTCCTCATGCCTGATGTGCGCTTGTCAACAAAGATGCTGTTCATACTGTCATTTGTTCTGGGGTATATATACTCTGTCAAGCCATTCACATTGAAGAGAAGACCTGTGCTTGATATGCTGGACAATATGGCGGGCTATGGTCTTATAGCAGTAATAATAGGATATCAGTCAACAGGCCGCGCCTTTCATCTCAATAATATTATTGAGATAATGCCGTTTATGTTCTCAATGGGAGCTGTATTCATCAATACAACACTGATGGACTATAAGGGGGATAAAGAGACAGGAGCCATGACAACAGGGGTGTTCTTCGGCTATAGGATTTCATCAATACTTGCTCTTATTTTTATAAGCGCCGGACTCTTCTTTGCCATTGTCAACAGTGACATGGTGATGACTGCAGCAACCGGATTGTCTGTGCCTCTGTTCCTCATAGCTGCTGTAAAGAGCAATGAGCACTGGGCAGGGTTCAGTGTGAAATACTCATCACCCATTCTCACTGTAATACTCTCTATTCTCTACCCGTACTTTCTTATTATCAATCTGCTGGCTGTTGCGGGCATGAAGGTATATTATAAGAAAAGATTCAACAAGGATTATCCGTTTTGAAACAATTAAATATATTATTGCTGACAATGCTGTTCGTACTTGTGTCAGCCGGCTCACCGCCGCCATTTACCGGCAGTTTCAATGAGGTTCTGGATTCACTCTACAGCGGCAATTATCAATATGCCCTCAATGCAACTGATTCAATTATTACAGAATATCCCGATTCGCCTGCAGGTCATTATCTCAAGGTAGGCATATATTCCGCATATATGAGTGATTTTGAGACAGACACATTGAAGGATTCCCTGATGGAATATGCAGAGAGGATACTGGAATACAGCGGGGACAGTGCCTATGACAATTTCTTCAAAGCAAGTGCACTGTTTCAATTATCATCATTCAGGGCAATGCAGGAGGACTATATCGGTGCTCTGAGATATTCAAAAAGATCAGCTGATTTCTTCAATAAAACCCTGAGGCAGGACAGCACACTGTATGATGCATATCTCGGCCAGGGTATTATCAATTACTTCACCAATAAATTCAGAAGCCGGCTCCCTTTCTTCAGGTCCCCGGACAATGGTATTGCTGATATAAGAAGAGCTGCTCAAAAGGGACTCTTCTCCTATGTGCCTGCATACAGTATGCTGGCAATGCTCTATATGATGGATTCAAAAACAGACAGTGCATTGATATATATTGATTCACTGAGGCAGGATTATCCATGCAACAGGATGTTCATGTACACGCATTACAAGATATATTATGAGGATGGGCAGTACAGTCAAGCCCTCAATGTGCTGAGACAATTAATGGACAGGGTGGAAGAGACGCAGGCGGGGACATATTCCAATCTGATATATGTGTATTACAATACAGGTCTTGTCTTTCATGAAATGAATATGGATGATTCAGCTTCTGTTTATCTGAAGAAGGCACTTGATTACCGGGATACTGCAGCAGATAATAAATCCCGTGAAAATATCCGGAAAGCCCGGCAACTCTATGAAAAGATCAGATAAGAATATACTGATTGTCTCCTATTACTATCCGCCGTATCTTTTCGGCGGTGCCTTGAGGATGCATTATCTGAGGCAGTATCTTGAAGAGGAGGGGTATAGTGTTGGAGTAATAACTGCACAGCCGAGTAATGAAAAACATACTATTGTGATAAGTGACCCGGTGCCGTCTTCAAGTATTAAGAAGAAAAATCCGGGTTTGAAAAAATATAATCCCATGCCGGACTCCATGTTCATCTGGTCAATCAGGGTATCATTATTTATAAGGAAATATCACAAACAATACAGCAGGATAATAATAAGTATTCCTCCTTATTCAGCGGGTTTGTTCATGACCATGCTGCCGCGGCCTATCCGGGCGAAAATAATTCTGGATATGCGTGATACCTGGTCCGACGGGCCTTTTGTGGAATATGCCAATGAATTATACCGAAGACTGGACAGATCAATGGAATCACTGACATACAGCCGTATTGATTCATTTACCGGAGTGACAGAGGGTATTGCTGATGATTTTTCTAATAAATGCAGAAAGAAAATGCATTGTATAAGAAACCCTATTGATAAAAATGAATGTAAGCAGGCTAGACAGGGGAATTATATTGTTTATCCGGGGAAAATAGACAACTTGAGAGTTAATCGGCCATTTCTCAATATCTATGAATCTATGAGAAAGAGATTGCCTATAAAAGCAGCCGGTGCTCCATCTTGGCTTGATAAAGAGTATCAATGCTGGGAATATGCCGGTTCATATACAAGAAAACAGATGCTTGATATTATCTCACAGTCATATGCGGGACTTATCATGCTTGATTTTAATGCCAATATCACATATATGATTCCCGCGAAACTGCTGGATTATGTTTTATGCAAGAAACCCGTATTGTATGTCGGTCCCCGCACTGTAGCCTCCGAGTTCATAGAGAGAGAGGGTATTGGTGTTGCAGTGACATCACCTGAAAAAAAGGATATCATAAGGGGCATAGAACGCATACTTGAAGGGGAATTTATTATCAGGGATGAATTGATTGAGCAGCTGGACTATCACTCGGTATTTGAGAAGTATTTACGGCTTCTTGATACTGCCAGTTTGAACAGCGGGGGACCGTAGAAATCCGTAATAATAATTGAGGCAATGGCTATTGTCTTGATATACATGCCTATCTGAGGCAGACCCAGTGAATCCATTGTCCTTGATATCAGTATGGCAAGAGCCAGTGTGATGCCTGATTGATTGATAAGCCCCATCCACCCGTACTTTCTTGTAAACGGGTCCACTTCCGTTATTTTGCCTGCAATATAGAATGATGACAGGAGGAACACCTTCCTCAGTACAAGGCGGACCAATACCAGTACCATCACAGATGTGATAACCCGGATATCCAGTACAGCACTTGCCATGGGAAAGAACAGGACATAGATATAAGGGGATACATCAGAGAGCAGATTTTCAAAATGCGCCTTCTTCTCGGAATAATTCTCTATGAAGAACCCCGCACTGACGCCTGTGATGAGGGGGCTTATATGAATTGTGTCCCCGAGCATGGAGAGTATGAATGCAATAATGCCTATTACAACAGCAGAATTGACCTGAACATATTTGAGATGCACTGTTAAGAGGAGTGCTGTGATCCATCCGAGGAATGCTGAACCGAAGATCTCAATGAAGACAGGAGTCAGATTTGCTAATGAGAAATTCATTGCGGATAGCTTCCATTCAACAAAAGCAAGTATCAGAGTAAAGGATATGACAAGAATAAAGTCCTTTATTATTGTTACACCGAGAGTTATGTGGGTGTATCTATTCTTGATCTTCAATTCATTCATTATGGCTATAATTGTAACAGGTGAATTTGCAACCTCAAATATACCGAGGAACAGTGCAAGATACACAGAGTATTTAACAAGCCTGGGGTCTGCAAAGAAAATCTTGCCTGCAACAAGCATGGAAAAGAACCCCCCGACAATTGAGATTGAAGCAACAAGAAGTGTGATAACCATAATCTGTTTGAAATTCTTCTTCAGTATGCCCAATGTCATTTCACTCCCTGCCTGCATGCCTATGAATGTAATGGCAAAATAATCAATGAGCTTGAATTCCCTGATGTAAGAGGCGGGGTTGAGGCCGAATGAATAGGGGCTTACTATGAGCCCTGCAACCATATACCCGGTGATTTTAGGCAGGTGCATTCTTTGAAATAATTTACCATTGAAGACTGTTATTATCAGTATGAGACCAAGATTGAGCAGGGGCTTTAATGGCAGTGAAGCGTCCCTGATAAAATAGAGACCTGCAATGGATGATGCAAGACAGATTATTTCAATTATGAAGTCTGCCATATATAATTCCCGATTGTATGATTTGTGATATTATAAGGAATACTATGAACATTGACAGCATATAGCTGCTGATGATATTGACAAAGAAGAGAGAGAGAATTGCTATTAGTTCAAAACCGCCCACAGCTGACAGGAGGAGACCCCTTATACCGGAATTGTCAATCAATCTGCCTGTTATGAAATTGACAATAAGTTTAATAATAACAAGAATGGAAGCAAAAAGCAGTATGCGGATTGAGAAGGTGAAATGCATGCCTGCTATGAACATAATAAGGAAGAAGGCGGGCTTCTCCGCCTTGGAGAATAATTTATAGAATCTGTTTGCTGATTTATGATTGATATTGGTCAGAACAACACCGCAGAAGAATGCTGGAAGCAGAGGCGTGATGCTCATATTGGCGAAGAAGGGAATCATAATGAGGAGGAATGACAGCATAATAATGACAACTGAATCAAAATCAAGAAGATGGTCCATAAGATGCATGATATAAGGGACTGCTGTAGTGCAGATGAGCAGTAATGCAAATGTGAATATGAAACCGTCCTGTACAATATGTGCAATACTGAGAATGAGATACAGGGCGAGAACAATGGGAGGGGCGAGAATACCGAGCCAGATGATCTTCCTCATTCCTCTGGAATGTCTGAATGAGACAAATGTGAATGATGTGCCTGCAAAGAATATAAGAGCAGGCATCATAGCTGCTGAAAAATAACCTGTAATTATAAAGAACAGGATAAAGAGCATTGTCAGAACAATTATCTTGACAGTGAGTATGATCGGGAATACGGGCGGGATACGCTTTACATGACTGTACTGGAATTGAAGGGCTGTTGTGAAACCTATGACAGTTGTCAGTATCAGTGCAAAGAATTTGAAGTAATTACTGTATGAACCTGTTATACTGACATCAGTGAAATGTGAAAGTATGTATCCTGATAAGAAGAATATGAGTTCAAGGAAGAGGAAGTAAAAACGCGCATCCCTCCTTCTCTTCTCGTGCATGAAATAATAGGTCAGTCCGTATGCGAAAAGCAGTATGATAAAGAAAAGCAGCAGTGTATATTTCATAGATTTATTATATAAAAAAGAGCGGAAGTTTCAAGAGAAAAGGATAATAGAGCAGGGAGAGGTAAGACCGTACAATGTACAACGTACAAAGTACAACGGCGTGTGCCGAGCGGAAAAAACAGGATTATGAGTAGCAGGGAGAAGTACGAGACGCGGGACACGGGACACGGGAAATCGCATCCAAGCTGCTCCCGTACAACGAAAAACGTACAACGTACAACGACGGAAAGAATGTGAATAGCGGCCTCAGAGATTGCTTCGCAGATGCTTAGCAAGAGAGACGAACTCGCAACGACACTTCAGTGACTTGTGGCTGGTATGCTAGTGGCTTGTAACCGAGGTCAATGGTTGATGGTCAAAGACAGATTGTATTGGACGGGAGATCGCTTGACACCTCCGGCTGCTGTTTTTGTCAAATTATTCCTCAAAACAATGAATAAAATCAAGTAGATTAGATACATTCGTAAGTTCCCAAATAAAATACACTTACAAAGACCGGGTGTTGCTTCTGTTGCTTAAACTGTCTAAAAAATATTAAGTGATATTATTGAGCAACTTACATAGCATTTATCAGTTTGTTATAAAATCGGTCATTATACTGGGTTTATGCGGGTTTCATGAGATAAAGCAACAAAAGCAACACCCGGTCTTAGTAATAGAGAGAGAACATTTTGTAAAATATCCAATGGAGGCTGTGACTCTCTTTTTTTCCAATGTGTCAACACAT
>JAWOBN010000023.1:0-39016 GCA_046484245.1 bacterium
GAGGCGGGGACAGTTCTCAGAAAGCACCTTTGCCAACCCTTGCATAACCGGTAATTCGGTGCTGATGAGAATGTGTGAGCCTCACAGTCATTACATCAATCGCTATGCTCAATGCTTTTTTGTTAAGAAAACAAACATTACATAATAATTATATTCAGTGACTTTTCCTTATGAGGAAAGACGGTATTTAATTGTATTGCTCTGCTGCAGCAGTCTCCGATGAGATTCACCAAGCTGCTTCATATACCCTTGACCTTTTCAAGAAAGGTAATACAATATACAAAAAAAAGGAATACTATGAATATAGATGACCTCAACAGAGAGATGATTGAAAGCGCCAAATCAAAATTCCGCAATCTTCACATGACCTTGCCGCCAAGCAATATATGGATGGGATTTGAGAAAGCCAAGAGGCATTACTTTGCACCAACTGTCTATGAGGATGTGAACGGTGATATTGAGGAATACACACTCAATTACAGTGAACCCCAATCAGATATACTGAGGAAGATTTACACAGACAGGCCCATTGCTGTTTTAATGGAGAAGGGCAATGTGACCTCCACCTCATCACAGCCATTTGTAATGGCGGCAATGCTCAGTGATGCACATGCAGGCAGTGGTGAATCAGTTCTGGAAATAGGCACAGGCAGTGGATATAATGCAGCTGTACTTGCTGAGATAACAGGCAGTAATGACAGTATCACAACTGTGGAGATAGATAGGACTGTAAGCCGTTTTGCTGAAGAGAATCTGCAGAGAGCAGGGTATGGCGATATAGATGTCATCTATGCTGACGGTGGAAGAGGATACAGGGCGAACGCTCCCTATGACAGTGTCATTGTTACATGCGGGGCACCTGAAATCCCGTTTGCCGATCAGGTGAAGAAGGGCGGATATATTGCACTGCCCCTTGTATCACGGGGTATGGAGACACTGACATCCATGCAGAAAATAGAAGAGGATCTGTTCAGGGGGACAATGAGCATATTTGTGCGATTCCTACACTTTGAGGGTGTCTATTCAGACAAGAATCAGTTCTCCAAAAGGGTCGGAGCACTTCAGCGTCTTATTGAGAGTCATGCGGAGCGCAGCTCATCCCTGGAGAATCAATTGAGTGATATAATGCTTGATAAAAATGCTGATTTACAGTCACGCATTGAGAGGATGAACTTCCAGTTTTATCTTGCAGTATCCAATCCGAATGCAATGCTCTATGAATCAGACAGAGACGGATTTGAATCCGGCTATGCTATATGGACCAGAACAGGCGGTGTAAAGGAAATGGGTTTCACTGTTATGTTCAGGGACAGTATCCTCAAATGGGGCAGCGAAAAATCAGCAGAGTCACTGAGCAGATCATACAGTGAATGGATTGACATGGGTAAGCCGGGACTAGGGCATTATACAGTGTATTTCAGTACAAAGACCGGCAATATGCCTGAAAAATGCAGGAATTATATTGAGAGAAAGAATGGCATAACATGGTATGATATTAACCCTTAGTGCATAAAATATACAAGATAATACTTGATAAATAATCAATTACACATTACAATATGCAAAAGGGAATTATTTATTGTATAATGAAGCAGGATAATGTGTAGAGGAAGATGAATAAGAAGAACACTGAAGAATTTGCCAAGCAGACAATCAATCTATATGAACGTATGCGTAAATCCAAGCTGCATGCCTGGACAGCATGGACAGGGGACGATACATTCTGGATTGTCTTTCCCAACAAGGTTATGTATGATGACTTCATCAAATTCATTGATGAACCCCATGAAGAGATAGATGCTCTCAGCAAATTATATACAGACATAGGTTTTATCCGGATAATCTGGGAAGAGCCGGAAGAATAATATTTTCCAATATATACGGAGGGTCCATGAAAAAAGTGAATCTCGGTATTATAATATGTGACAGATACAGGAATTGCGCCGGCGGCAAATGCCTCAGGGCAATGAACAGCAGGGAAGGTGCATTCAGTCTTTACAGAGACAAGGAAATTGTACTGAAGGGATATGCTTTATGCGGCGGATGCCCGGGAGGCAATATTGAATATGCGCCGGTTGAAATGAAGCAAAACGGAGTTGATGTAATTCATTTTGCAACCGGTATGATAATAGGTTATCCCCCATGCCCCAATCTTGATTATTTCAGGGAATTCATCAAGAGCAAATACAGTATGGAAGTGATATACGGCACCCATCCGATTCCCTCGTCATATTATAATACACATAAGTCAATGAATTACAGGAGATTCCCTCACTGGGAGGAGAGTACAAAGCTTATAATCGGAAATTCAGAATTAAGGCAGCAGTATAATTGAAAAAATAAAAATCCCCATTGCCCTTGTAAAAATCCTTTTTTGCTTTACATTCATATTCTCAAAAGGAGTATTAAATTGAAGAATGATACTATAAGAAATATTGCCATTATTGCACATGTTGACCACGGCAAGACCACATTGGTGGATGCCATGTTCAAACAGAGCGGTATGCTTAAAGGCAGGGAACTCAATATTGAAAGGGTGATGGACAACCTGGACCTTGAAAGGGAAAGGGGAATAACGATTGCTGCAAAGAACTGCGAGATATCACTTGACGGCATCAGGGTCAATATACTGGATACACCGGGTCATGCTGATTTCGGGGGTGAAGTTGAAAGAGCCCTTGTAATGGCAGACGGAGCCATACTGCTTGTTGATGCATCAGAGGGCCCGCTGCCACAGACACGCTTCGTGCTGAAGAAGGCGCTTGAGCGCAATCTGAAGATCATGGTTGTTATCAATAAGATTGACAGGAAGGATGCCAGGCCTGATGATGTCCTTGATGAGATTATAGATCTCTTCATAGCACTGGATGTTGAGGACCATCAGCTGGATTTCCCTGTTCTGTATGCAATTGGACGTGACGGTATTGCAAAGAATACTGTGCATGAAAAATCAATGGACCTGAAGCCCCTCTTTGAGGCAATAGTAAAGCACATGCCTGCTCCGGAGTATAAGAACAGGGATGATTTCCAGATGCTTGTCAGTGATCTGGGTTATTCGGATTATTCGGGCCGCCTGGCAATCGGCAAGATACATAATGGAAGTGTTCACAGGAATGACGACCTGGTATGTATTGATGCTGAGGGCAATGTCAAACCCCTCAGGGTGAGCGGACTCCAGATGTATGAAGGCATGAAACTCACAGAGCAGGAAACAGGTGAACCCGGTGACATTGTTGTTCTGGCAGGAATTGAGGATGTCAAGATAGGTGACACTATATGCAATAAAGATCACATTGAGGCATTACCCCGCATATCAGTGGACAAACCGGTTGTCTCAATGGAATTTACTATAAATTCCTCCCCGTATTCAGGAAGGGATGGGCAGTATGTGCAGTCATCAAGGATAAAGGAGAGATTATTCAAGGAAACACTGCGTAATGTGTCAATTGAAGTGGAGCAGTCAGAAGACGCCAATGTATTCCTTGTCAAAGGCAGGGGGGAATTGCAGATTGCTGTGCTCATTGAAAGCATGAGGCGTGAAGGGTTTGAGCTCTCTGTCGGCAAACCCAAGGTTATATTCAAGGAGCAGAACGGTAAATTGATGGAACCGATGGAGAATCTCATAGTTGATACAGAGGATGCCTATATCGGAGTTGTCACGGAAAAACTCTCTCAAAGGAAGGGCGTGATGACAGGCATGGTCTCGGGACAGTCCGGCAGGACAAGGATTGAATTCAAGATTCCTTCAAGGGGACTGATAGGATACAGGAATGAATTCCTCACTGATACAAGAGGAACAGGGATAATCAATGCGATTTTTGCAGGTTATGAATCATACAAGGGAGATATTGAGCAGCGCAGTACAGGTTCACTCGTTTCAGACAGCAAGGGCACTGCAATGGCATATGCTCTGTATAATCTGGAACCGAGGGGGCAGCTCTTCATAAGACCCAATGACCTTGTGTATGAAGGAATGGTTATAGGTGAACACGCAAAGAGCAATGATCTCAATGTCAATCCCCTCAAACAGAAGAAACTGTCCAATATGAGAGCTGCAGGCAGGGATGACAATATAATGCTCACACCTGTCAAACCAATGACACTGGAGAGGGCTATTGAGTATATTGGTGATGATGAGCTTGTTGAGGTAACCCCGTCAATTATCAGGATAAGGAAGAGAATCCTGGGAGCAATGAATAGAAAGAGGGATGAGAGGAAAAGGCATTGAAACCCTATTATTCTGAACCCGGTGAACCGGATTTAATGATAATATCACCTTCATTGACACCGATGTCGCGCGCAATCACATGGCATTTTGCCTTAAGCAGGAAGAATATATTCCCCGTTTCCTCTGACAGCCCCTCGTAATTACCCTGTCCCTTGCTTATTATCATATCAGCATTACTGAATAACTCTCTGAAGTCTCGTGATGCATTCTTGAGAATGAGGCCGGGGGACTTAACTCCCGAATCAATTATCTCAGCAATACTGTCCAGGCCAATGATTCCGGTTTCATCCATTGTTATATCATTGATAATGGGGATTGAACGTACTGCAAATTTAACCGGTTTATCCATTTCCTCTATGAGGATTCTGTCAAAAACACCTTCGCCTGCATTGTCGCCTATATATAGAATTTCATCTACTCTGTTAAGCCTGTCTGTGAATTGTTCAAAATCAAATATTGCAAATTCCTGTTCCAGAATACCCCTGATATCTCTTTCAATGTCAAAGGTCTTATTAACACCGAAATCTATTATATTGCCTGCAACAGCGAGTTTCACAGCAGTCAGGAGAGGATTGCCGGACTGATTCACCAATTGTTTAAATTCAGGGTAGAGCTTCAGTGCTCTCTCAATATTCCTCTTCTTGAGGTTCTTATAGGGGTCATTATTTTCAACAATTCTATTTATCTTCCTGTATACAAGTTCCCCGATCTCAGGAGGAGATGCATCCATAGGTATGTCTTTAATCATCATTCCAGTGTCATTGATCAATTCCCTTATTGTCTCTTCATTGTCTGTTGCAATCCGGCCAGCCCTCAGTGCCTGATTCATTACACAGGCAAGACATTCAAGATACATCTTCATTACTGCCTCCCATATGAAGAATGTCCCTCTCTTCCCCTCTTATCCATTGTTTTTCCACTTCAGTGAAATTGGATTGAATGATTCTGACAGCAGATTCAATATCCCTCTCCTGCATGACAATGCATACGAATTTCTTCTTGATTCGTTTGATATTGGGGCCGAAAACAGGGGAGACGCATACCTTAACATCATTGTTCTTGAGAAGACCGGCTATGCCTTTTGCTTTCTTGGGATCTGCATGTTCTCTTTCCTCTTCTGTCCCATTCTTCACTCTGGTAATATAATCAGAAGTATTATGTGAAATACTGAATATATAATAATAATCAGCATCACCGAAATGTCTTGTCATCATCTGTCTGCCGTTATCTGTAGCAAAAGCGGTTATCAGATTACTGTTACTCATAATGTACTCCATTTTTCAATTTAAATGATTATTATACTCCTGTGTGTTTTAATATCAAGGGAATCAGGGCAAAGGAGAAAAGAGATGCGAATGCGGAATATCAATTCTGATGCATAAGCAAAAATGGTTCTTCTCCAAAGGAATTGGTAAAAAGATATGCAGAATAAAAGGAAGATGACCTCTCAATGGACGAAATTTGAAATATTAGAGAGCCCGGCTGCAGACACACTCTAACCCCTGTTATTTATGCAATTACATAACATTTCCCAAATCCCAGGGACGGTGGTTGCAATTTACACAAATTGACAAAAGTATAATTTTGTAAGTGGAAAATTAACATCACTTAAATAGACCAAGACTGTAAGTTGATAAATAGCGGGCCAGAAATTGCTTAAATCGCAAGGACCGTCCCTGGGATTTGGAGGGGGTTTTTACAAAATATGGGACAAAAGGACAGATGTTGAAATTAGATTTAAGATGCGGGTTGGTCATGCATAATCATGATCTGTTAGTACCTGCGATTTGAAATACCGCTTAATTGAATGAATAATAATTGTCTCCGGCTAAATTCACCAACCCCTTTGGAGCAGAATCCAAAAAATGACAATATAAGAGTCAGGCAATTTGACAAAATGATCATCCGGTCTTTCATATAGGCAAGTGAGTTATTATCCAAAATACAGTTTGCATAATTGCCGAGATTATTATATAATCATTTTAATATCAACCGGAGGAAACTTGAAAACACTTATTGCCTATGGTACAAAATACGGGGCAGCAGAAAAGATTGCATCTATGATAAGGGAGAAAATCAGTAATGGAGAGATTGACGTCATTGATCTGAAGACAGAAGACATACAGGCCGGTGATTATGGAAGAGTCATTATCGGCAGTGCGGTCTATATGGGAAGAATCAGGAAAGAGGTTAAGGGGTTTATTGACAAAAATCTCCAGACATTGCTTACGAAACAGACAGGTCTTTTCCTCTGCTGTATGACTGAAGAAGAATCCGAGCAGGATGAACTGGCCAAAAGGGTCTTTCCGGCAGAGCTGATTGAACATTCAGAAGCAGTTGTTATACCGGGCGGTGAATTCCGGTTTGACAAGATGAATTTCATTGAGCGGTTCATTGTCAAAAAGATCTCGGGTGTAAGGGAATCCAAATCAATGATTGATAAGGAAAAGATAGAACAATTTACGGAAATAATGAAGAGAAAGTGAAAGGGGGTTTCATGAAAGTGAAGGGTGAAAGCATAAAGAATACCATGCAGTTTGTCAGGGATAAATTCGGTGATGAAGGATATGAAAAATGGATGCAATCCATGCCCCGGACCTCTGCAGAACTGATAAGCAAAAATGTACTGCCGTCAGTCTGGTATCCCATGAAAGACGGTCTGCTTGAGCCGACAAAGGCAATGTGCGAGATGTTCTATAATGGTGATGCAAGAGGAGCTCAGGATGTGGGCATATACAGTGCTGACAAATCACTTCACGGAGTATATAAAATATTTATCAAAATAGCCTCTCCCGACAGGCTGATGAAAAGGGCGGAGCAGCTCTTTAGTTCATATTATGACCCTGCAAGAATTGAACTGAATAAACTTTCTGACAGAAATTATATAGTCAAATTCTCTGAATTTGACCCGCCGAGCCCCTATATTGAACACAGAGTGGCAGGATGGATTAAAAAGGCTCTTGAAATATGCGGCGGAAACGATATTGAAATTGAAGTCATACAGCATGCATCAAATAAGAATGAGTTTTCAAAACTACTGATTAAATGGCAGTAGTATGTCAGTCCTTTTCTGCAATGATAAGCACATATGATGCAAATTTGCTGAGACCTGTCATATCAAGCAGTGATTCAATAATCAGCATGAGAAAGTACATGGGCGGGAAAAAATCATAATAGGGTGCAGAGAAATAATTTGCGGATCTGTATTTTACATTGAATCCTTTTTTTTCAAGGAGTGAACTCATCTGTGACATATCACAGTATCTGTAATATGTCCTGTACCCGTGCTTGTGCTGATTGTCTCTCAATACAAGCAGCAGGAAGTCCTTCACCTTTGCAGGCAGAATTCTAGCCAGAAGAGAGAATAGAGCATTCCTTGAAGCAAAGAGTATTACAGTAATCCCCCCTCTCTTTGTTACCCTGTTTATCTCATCTATGACTTTTTCGGGATGAGACAGATGCTCCATTACAAAACATGAAGTGCAGCAGTCAACTGTACTGTTCTTCAGAGGAATTGAAGAAATATCAGAAACAATTCTATATGCCCTGTAATCATTATCCTGCAGGGAACGGAAATCAAAATCCGTCATTATCAGGCTGTGTTTGTCATCAGCACTGTAATGAAGCTCATTGCCTGTCCCTGTGTCAAGCACAGTAGAATCCTTCAGGCTGAGTGACTGAACAAAACCGGAATATTCCGAAACTATGCTTGACCGCGTTATTGAGAACATGCTGTCAAATGAATGAGAGACAGTCCTCAGCATCTTCAGTATATCCATGTGTTGATTATATAATAATCATCAGTAAATTCAACAATAATAAAAAGAATTGAAATATTATCTGTATTGAATATAATGTTTTGAAAAGGAGATTATAATGGCATGGATTAAGATCATTGATGAAAATAATGCAGAGGGCCGGTTGAAGAATATCTACAGTGAAATAATCAAAAGCAGGGGTAAATTATCCAATATAATGAGAGTGCATTCCCTCAGTCCCATTGCAATGCAGAAACATATTGAGCTTTATACGGCAATAATGTTTGACAGATCAGGACTGTCCAGAGCAGAGAGGGAGATGATAGGTGTTGCAGTGTCAAAGATCAATGAGTGTAAATACTGTGTCAATCATCATGCTGAAGCTCTTAATGCATACTGGAGGGACAGGGGTAGGATTGATGATTTTATTAATGAATTTGATTCTGTTGAAATCAGTGAGAGAGAGAGAACAATGATTGAATATGCATGCAAGCTTACAGAGCATCCGAACTCTGTTTCCGAGGCAATGATAGATAAGCTAAGAGAAACCGGATTATCCGATGAGGAAATACTGTCTCTCAATCTTACAGTGTCATACTTTAATTTTGTCAACAGGATAGTAAAGGGTCTTGGTGTAGAAATGACAGCAGAAGAGATAAAGGGTTATAAATACTGATATGTTATACTGCCCCGCTTTTTGATAATACTGATAAGACAGTGTTTTCCCGATATTTCCGGGCAGCTATATAAAGCCAAAAGCATAAAGAACCGGCTCATCCCTGATGCATATTCAAGGGAAGTATTGACAAGCATAATTAAAGACATAACAAACATATTTTTTCTTGACAAATAACTTGCATTGTTTAATATTAAATAATCATTGAGAGGAGAAATGTGATAGAAAAACTGTTCAGTAAAAGAATCTACTATTTTGCCTATGGGTCCAATATGAGCCATAAGCAGATGAAAGAAAGATGCCCGGGAGCAAAATATATATGCAGGGCATTCCTTGAGAATCACAGGATTGTCTTTGACGGGCACTCAGCCAAGACAGGAGGAGCAGTTGCCAATATTGTCACTTCATTGAAGAACAAGGTGTGGGGATGCGTTTACAGGATGTCTCTGCGTGATCTGGACAGGCTTGACGGTTATGAGGGTTTAAAGAGCAGGCAATACAGAAGAAAACAAGTTCATGTTCTGACTGACAATGGCAAAGTGATTGAGGCATTAGCATATTACAGGAAGAACAAAAAGAGAAATCAGCCGTCGGGTGAATATTTCAATACAATTATTGAAGGAGCAAACAACTGCAAACTGCCTGATGAGTATATTGAAAGACTCCGCACTCTGCAGTAGAGGAGATTACAATGGAGCTGAAGCATATTGCAATTGCAGTCAACTGCCCGGAGGATATTGATGAATTCTATCAGGGTATTCTCGGATTTACAATATACAGGAAATTCAGTATCAATGCTCAGCTTGCTGAAGGTTTGTTCGGTCTGGATGAGGAACTGGATGTGTATCAGATGAAGAATAATTCCCTGATGCTTGAATTATTCGTTACAGACAACCGGTGCAGAAGACGTGTCAGTCATATATGCCTGTCTGTTGAGAGCAGGACAGAATTCCTTGACAGTATCAAGGCGCATAATTATGAAAGCATTATTAAGCAGCATAATGGGCATGATGTTGTTTTTGTGAGGGACAGGTCAGGTAATTTGTTTGAAATAAAGGAGCCGTAATGCTGCTGAGTATTTTATGTGACGACAGACCGGCAGAAGGTTTTGACAGTGAACACGGATTATCCTATTTAATTGAGGGCAGCAAACCTCTCCTTTTTGACACAGGCCAGAGTGATGTCTTTCTCAAAAATGCCCGTAAACTGAATCTTGATATTGACAGTACTCGCACAATTGCTCTGAGTCATGGTCATTATGATCATGTAGGCGGACTTGAATTTCTAGCCGATAAGAAAATTATATGTCATCCCCAGGCACTTGATATGCATTTCAAGAGCAATGGAAGCAGTATCGGTTCTACAGAGAACATCTATGCACTGAAATCACGTTTTGACATTACTTCAACAAAGAAACCCCTCAATATCACGGAGCGTATTGTCTTTCTCGGTGAGATACCCAGAACAGTCCAATTTGAACATCCCGGCAGTGATTTTACTGACAGACACGGGAATATCAGTTATATGCCTGACGATACAGGTCTTGCTGTTATTGGCGACAGGAGCATCTCCATTATTTCGGGCTGTGCACATTCAGGAATATGCAATATCATTGAGTATGCCAAAGAGGTAACAGGCATACGAACCATAGACACTGTAATAGGCGGTTTTCATTTAAGGGAATGTGATTTAAAAACAGAGAAGACAATGCAGTACCTGAAGAATGAAGATATTAAAAGAATAATGCCTGCTCACTGTACATCAGACAGTGTTATTGAGTATTTCAAAAAGGAACTGAAATCTTATTCTGTAAGAGCCGGTATGCAGATAGAAATATGAATTATCTTGACCGGCAATTAATTTGATTATATAATTGAATTATGAAAAATGTAAAACTGATATCATCAATCATTCTCTGTTTCATGGCTTTTCCATTACTGGCCGGCACAGCGTCAGACGGGAATATTAATCTGCTTGAATGGGCCGGTCCTGAAGGAACAGAACCGGGAACAAGGAAGCAATGGGCAGCTGAACATCCTGTACATTCTCACAGGATGCCATCATTTAAAAGCACATATTATGGCAGTAAAGACAGTTTGATTCATAGGGCTTTGATTATTGTAGAGGACAGTCTGTATGATTCTATACAGATGGAATTATCATATTTTATTAATGACCTTAATAGTGAAAATTATACAATTGACTTATATACTGTAATGTATATAGCTCCTGAGAGTCTGAGGGCATTTCTTTATGATTGTTACAGGAATCAGAAAATTGAAGGAGCACTGCTCATCGGGGATATACCCACAGCATGGTTCCAGGTTGAAAATGATTTCAATACTTATGGCTATGCGGAATGGCCATTTGATTATTTCTATATGGAATTGAATGGCATATGGCTGGATGATTATGATTACAGCAGCGGAACCCCCATTGCAGGAAGTGACAGTATATATGACGGTCATTCAGGAGATGAAATGCCGGAGATATATATTGCCCGCATCTTTCCTAATGGCATGGGCCAGTCCGCTGATCTGATAAATAATTATTTTATGAAGAATCATAATTACAGGGACAACAGCAATCTGCCTCAAAAGGCATTGGTTTATGTTGATGATGACTGGGAATCCTTGGCTGATATATGGGGCAGTGATGTGGCATTGGCATACAGTGATACTCTTATCATTTCCCATCCGGAAAGCACTATTGTTGATGACTATAAAAAGAAAGTGATGGAGCCGAGAGAATGGGTGGCGCTTTTTGCTCATTCATGGCCAGGTGGTCATGCTTTCTACTACAACAACGGTTCCAATGTCAATTATTTCTGGGCAACAGGATACACATCCATGATTCCCCCTGCTGCATTCTATAATTTCTTCTGCTGTTCATTTGCACGGTTTACAGAATCAGGTTATGGTGCAGGCAGGGCAATATTTACTGACAGTATCTCCATAGCTTCCATTGGTTCAGCTAAAACAGGCAGTATGCTGGATTTTGATTATTTTTATCAGCCATTGTCGGAGAATAAGAGTCTCGGTGTGAGCTATAAGGAATGGTTTGAATACATTGCAGAAGGCGGTATTGATTTCAATGAACTCTGCTGGCATGGCGGCATGGTGCTTCTGGGTGATCCGTTTATCACTGTTAAAAGACAGAATTTAACAGGATTACAGTCAGATAGATATTCAGACAAAAGTTACGCCGGCAGTCTTGTCAGTATTTCGGATATGGAAGATATGCTTAACAGAAAGTCCATTGATTTATATGATTGTCAGGGCAGGCAAATCGTCAATTCAATGATAACCCCGGGGATTTATTTTATTAGGATAAAAAACAGTACGGTAATCCGCAAATATATAGTTCCGGGTCTGTAATCAATCCATATTCTTCAATATAATAGTAATACTGTCTGAAGTCATATCCTCAGGTATGAGAGAAGGATACAATCTCTTGGACTGCTCAATACTGTTCTTACTGAGTATTTTGCTGTAATCATGATCTGATTGACACAGCATGTCAATCAGAGAAAAACGGTTATTGATATATGCCTTTAAATTACCGACTGTCATTCTATTGAGATTGGATTTCAGAAATGACACTGCATACTGCTCTTCAGCAGGCCTGTAATGCCTGAAATACCTCTGTATATCATCAATATTCAGTAAAGCATGTCCCCAGAGTATGTCAGTTGTAGCATAGGAATGCCCTCCTGTGAGTGAGAAGAACGGATTGTAATGATGATACATATATCCGCCCGGTCTGAGTAATCGGGATAATTCCTTGAACATTGCACGGGGGTCAGTGACATGTTCCAATGTCTCAAAACTGAAAATGAAATCAAATGAATCTGAGCCGAGACCTGAATCAGTTATATCATCATTAAGAAACTGCACTGCATTAATGTCAAGACCGGCTGCTTCCAGAAAAACATTCCTCAGTTTTTCCAGATAAATGACCTGTTCATCCATATGCTCCGGGTTTATATCCTCATTCCTCTGAGTAATATAATACCGGGGCAGATCAATAGCTGTATTCCTTGTATTGTAATCTCTATGCATGAGCATTGACACAGTACCGCCGTAGCATCCGACTTCAAGAACACTCTTCCCATGAAGAGAAATTCCGTACTGCTCAAGTTGAGCTGACATATCATTGAGTTTTTCTCCGGATGACCTGAGTCTCATTTGAGATTCCTTCCTGCCGGGAATTTGAAAAGTGAATTCACGATTCAGATTCTTCTGCCATCCGGGTTTCAGCAGGTCTTTGAGTCCCTTGAGCATCTTATGTTCATTGCCGTAACTATCCGTAAAATAATCCTCAACAGGGAGTTTGCTTATCTGTTTAAGCAGATTATCCTTTCTGCCCAGCAGTTTTCTGATAAATTTCTTCATCATAAAACAATACTATCACTGCCCGCTAAAGTGTCAATAGGACGGGGGAGGACAGAGGGTTAAGATACAAATGGATTCTGCCCAAAACAGGCCAAAATCCTCCATAACCTCAGATTTAACTTAAGTTATACAGCATTCTGTCCAATTCCCAGGGACAGCCCTTCACATTGTTCACGTTTTACAAAATATAATAAAAATAAATACAGGAATAATTGAACTTAGCAAAATGATTTTCATAAGTTATACAATAATATGGTTTATTTGTAAATAATGTGAAGGGCTGTCCCCGGGAATTGGAGGGTGGTTTTGACAACATCAGATGCTTATTGGATATTGCGGCTGTGTAGGGAAAGATGAATTATTACAAAGACAATTTATGGATTTGTGAATCCATATAATGACGGGGATGTTCTGTCAAATATTATGACATTGAAAAATACTTTCAATGTGATAAAATATTAGAAATATAGACTCGGGGGTTTCATGCAGATAACTGTTTGTTTCTATTCACTTACAGGTCATGTTTTTCAACTTGCCCAGAAGATTGCAGAGGGTATTGAAGAGGCAGGCGGCACACCGTATATCTGCCGTGTACCCGAGACACTTCCGGATGAAATAATAGAAAAGATTGGTGCAGCTGAGTCAGTTGAGTCCATGTCCCATATCCCTCAGTGCACTGTTGATGACCTGGCTCAGGGTGAGGCAGTAATATTCGGCACACCGACACGGTTCGGCAATATGTGCGGCCAGATGCGGCAATTCCTTGATTCAACAGGCCCTCTCTGGGCTGAGAAGGCGCTTGTCGGCAAGATAGGTTCTGTCTTTGTGTCAACAGCATCCCAGCACGGAGGACAGGAGGCAACAATACGGTCCTTTCATATCACACTGATGCATCACGGTATGCTTATAGCAGGTCTGCCGTATATTTTCAATAAACAGAATGACCTCTCTCAGGTCAATGGCTGCTCACCGTACGGTGTATCAACAATTGCAGGCAATAAGGGCGAAAGGGACCCGTCAGACATGGAACTGGAAGCAGCAGTATTTCAGGGCAGATATGTAACAATGCTTACAGAGCATATCTATGATAAAAGGAAAGATATAATAAAAACACTCACAGAGGAGCAGTAATGAATGCACTTTTCAAAAGACGCAGTATAAGGAAGTACAAAAAGGACAAACCTGTTGAGAAAGAGAAGGTCAGGAAACTGCTTGAAGCAGGATTTGCAGCACCGTCTGCGCGCAATACACAGCCGTATAATTTCCTTGTTATTGATAAAAGGGAATTGCTGGACAGTATTCCTGATGCACATCCCTATGCTGAAATGTCAAGAGAAGCCACACTGGCTGTTCTGGTCCTTGGAGAATTGGAGAAGCAGCCCAATAAGGGATATATTGCGCAGGACCTCTCAGCAGCAACAGAGAATATACTTATTGAGGCAACTGAACTGGAGCTGGGCAGTGTTTGGCTCGGAGTTTACCCCCGTGAGGAGAGAATGAAGGGTTTGAGGGAGCTTTTCAATGTGCCGGACAGATTCATGCCTTTCTCACTTATCATAATCGGATATCCTGATGAGGAAAAACCGCCGTCAGACAGATACATTGAGGAGAAGGTCTTCTATAACAAATTCTAGGAGGGAAAGTGAATAATGAGATTGATAAAATATGGAATCAATCACTGGACTATATCAATTATCCTGTGATGATGCTTTCTGAAGACCATGAAGTACTCAGATGCAATAAATACGCCGGGGAAATATTCGGTGATGATATTGTCGGCAGCAAATGCTATGAGAAGGTTCATCAGTCAGACTCACCGCCGGAGAATTGCCCGTGTAGAAGAGCAAAAGACAGTATAGTCACTGAGACAATGAGGATTGAACTGAATGGCACATTGCACAATGTGACCTGTATTCCTGTCAGCACGGATTCAAGCCGTTATTTTATTCACATCAGTCATGATATAACGGAAATTGTTGAGAGTGAAAGACAGGTCAAGAGCATGGCTTTGCACTTCAAGAGTATATTCAATGCAGTCAATTGTCTGATGTTTATTACAGATAATGACATGACCATAAAAATGCTCAATGAATCTGCTTCTGATATATCGCCCGGCATAGAAAAGGGGATATCCATATATGATATTTTTGACAGCAGCACAGCAGCACTGCTCAGAGACAGTATTGAGGATATAAAGGATATAAATGACGGTATAGAAGTGGAATATGAGGGCAGGATATACGATTTGAGAATATACACAATGACGGGTTTTAAGGATGTGCAGAATATTATCATGATGGAGGATATTTCCGAGAGAATCAGCAGGGAGAATACTGAAAAGAGAAAGATGAGACGTCTCTTTGAAATACAGAAATTGGAGAGTATAGGGGTGCTTGCCGGCGGTATAGCTCATGATTTCAACAATATTCTGATGGCAATAATAGGCAATGCGGAATTGGGTATGGCTGAATTGCCTCAATCATCACCAGTCAGGGACACATTCAATTCAATTATAGAAGCATCATCTGATGCAGCCAAGATTACCCGCCAGATACTCGCATATTCCGGGCAGGGGAAGACCAGGATCAAAAGCATTAATGTCAATGAATTGATAAATGGTATAGATTATCTGCTCAGTGTATTGCTTTCAGACAATATTGTTCTGAAATATAAACTCAATGAGGATATTGACAATATCCAGGGAGACCCCAATCAGATAAAACAGATTATTGTGAACCTTGTTTCCAATGCCATTGATGCAATTGAAGACAGAAGGGGTGTTATCACTGTCAAAACAGGATATATGGATTGCGATAAAGCATATATGGAAAATACATTTGTCAGTGAAAGTGTTCCTGAAGGCAGATATATTTATATTGAAGTCAGTGACACAGGCACAGGAATGGATGAGGATACCAGGACAAAGATATTTGAACCTTATTTTACAACAAAGGAACAAGGCAGGGGACTGGGGATGTCCGCAGTACTGGGTATTGTAAGAAGCAATTGCGGCGCATTGAAGATATATTCTGAAAAAGGTGAAGGAACGACAGTAAAGGTTCTGCTCCCTGTTGAAAACCCTCAGACCTGCCAATTTGCTAATCCGGTGAAATGGCAGGGTAAGGGCAAGATACTGATTGTTGATGATGATGAAAAGATACTTGAGATTGCATCTCTTATGCTCAAAAGTATCGGTTTTGAGACAATCACTGCATCTGACGGAGCTGCAGCAGTTGATAAAATGAAAGATGATGATGATATCAATCTTGTCATACTGGACTTGACAATGCCCAAGATGAACGGCAATGACACATATTCTGCTATAAGGCAGATCAATAGGGAAATGCCTGTTATTATCACAAGCGGTTATGACTCCAAGAGAATAGAGGAGGAATTCGCAGGCAAGAATATTGCAGGCATTATAGAAAAACCGTACCGTATGGAGACACTCAAGGATATTGTCAGGTCTATTACAGACCCTATTGAAAAAGATTAGAATAGCTTTAAAATCTATCAGATACAAAGGAGAATAAATGGAATTGTTCAGTAAATCGGAATTTAGAGAGAGAAGAAAGAAATTATACAAGAAATTGTCTTCAGGGGATATTGTCATTGTCAAGTCCGCACCTGCAAGGTATAAGAGCGGGACAGTGGAGTATCTCTATAAACAGGATTCAAATTTCTACTATCTGACAGGTGTCAATGAAGAGAACTGCACATTCATTATGGCAAAAATCGGCAAAAAGAAATACGAGGCACTCTTTATTGAGGAGAATAATCCCAAGATTGAGACATGGACAGGCAGACGCCTCAGTGCTGATGAGGTGAAGGATATCAATGGAATGGATTCTGTATTCTACAATGACAAGTATGAGGACTATATGAATTCACTCCTGACAAATGGTGAGACACTTTATTACAGTTACAGACAGGCAGGCATGAACAGTCCTCTTGATGAGGATATGAGCAGAATAGAATCACTCCGGAAGCATTTCCCCAATCTCACATATATCAAAAATGCAAATCAGCTGATATTCCCGCTGAGAACAATAAAGAGTTCTGCTGAGATAAAGGCAATGGAGAAAGCAATAGAATACACAGGCATGGGTGTCTTAAATGTACTGAAAAAGACAAAGCCGGGGATGTCTGAATATCAGCTCAGGGCTGAAATAGAATACGAGTTTCTGAGAAACGGGTCAAGGCAGCCCGGTTTCAATACCATTGTTGCTTCAGGAAAGAATGCCGCTGTTCTGCACTATATATCTATGAAGGATATTGTGAAGAAGAATGATCTTATACTGATAGACATTGGGGCTGACTGCTGTAATTATTCAGCTGATATATCAAGAACATTCCCCGCATCAGGCAAGTTCACAGGCAAGAAGAAAGACCTCTATGCAGCATTGCTTGATATACAGAAGACATTGATACAATATGTCAAGCCGGGCCGGTCAATGAAGGATGTGGATAAAAAAACCATAAAGCTTATCTCAAAGATGCTGAAAAGCTTCAAATACATCAAGGATGAAAGCGAGTATTTCAAGTATTATCCCCATTCAGTGGGGCATATGCTGGGCCTGGATACACATGATGTACAGGGTATTCAGAGAAAGAAGCCTGTTCTCAAAGAGGGCATGGTTGTCACTATTGAACCGGGGGTCTATATTAAAGAGGACAGCATAGGGATACGTATTGAAGATGATATTCTTGTTACAAAGAAAGGCAGAAGAAATCTCTCAAGGGAGATTCCCAAAGAGATTGATGCCATTGAAGAGATAATGGAGGGATAATGCACAGGATAATATTCACATTGGGACCTTTTACTCTTTATTCTTACGGTTTTATGATGGCAGTGGCTTTCATCAGTGCATTGCTTGTGTCCCTCTATTTTGCCAATAGGGAGAATATGGAGAGGGCAAGGGTCATTGATTTTGCCACATGGGTTATCATAGGCGCAGTTATAGGGGCGCGGCTCTGGTTTGCAATTGAGAATTTCCAGTATTTCCGGAATGATATTATAGGTATTGTAAGAATCTGGGAAGGGGGCATGGTCTTTTACGGCGGTTTCCTCGGGGGTGTTCTTGCCGGCTATATGTATCTGAAGACAAATAAATACTCAATCCCACTGATGGCTGATATCATAGCGCCCGGTTTTGCACTGGGTATTGCACTGGGCAGAATAGGGTGTTTTCTCAATGGCTGCTGCTATGGCAGTGTTAGTGAAACCTGCGGAGTCTCGTTCCCGCGGAAGGATTTCCCCCCTGCATATTATGAACAGCTCAAAGACGGTATTATTGAACCGGGTGCAACCCATTCTCTGCCTGTTATCCCCACGCAGATCATTGCAGCAGGTGCTGCTTTGATAATATTCTCAATTCTCTTTTTCATATACAGAAAGAAGCTCTTTGACGGATTTGTATTCTATCTCTTTTTGATCCTTTACGGGCTGGATAGATTCATTCTGGACTTTTACAGGTATTATTCACCCAATGCAATGAGAACCATAGGACTTTCCATATCCCAGATCACATCACTGTTCATTGTACTGCTGGGGATATTTCTCTTTGTTTTCTCCTATAGAAGAAAGAGAGAATCATCATAGATATGCCTGCTATCAGAAAGAAAGCGGAACTGAGATAGAACACATAAAACACACCGAATACTTTCATGACGAACAGGCCGATGAACGGGGCAATTAGTCCCCTCACACCGGTCAGTGTAATGTGTATTGACTGATAGTCGGATGCATGATTATTTCCGGCAAAGAATATGGAGCCGAGATTCCAGACAATTATCACACCGGACATTGCCAGTGAATAAATAAGAAATGACAGATAGACAAAATGCACAGGGTCAATTGTCATTGACATCGGGGCAATTACAAGTATAAGCGGATAGAGTGCAAGTATGAAGAATACTGCAGAGGAAAGGAGAATAGGATTTGACCTGTCATGGAAACGGCCTGCAAACGGCATTATGAGTACCATGAATAACTGCCCGACAACACCCTTTGCAATGGATATCTGCGAATAATCCATTCCCATTACATCAACAAAATAGATGGGCAGTGCAGGCAGTATAGAAATGAAACCGAGACCGTATATGAAAAACGAGGATTCAAAGAAGAAGTAATAGGGGTCCTGCCTGAATATATGAATCATGTTCTTCAGAGGATACATAATGTCCCTGGAGGAGACAAACTGCAGGGCATTGTCCGTAAGCCGTTTTTTATTGATCCTTATTCTTGAAAAGAGGTATGCTGAATAGAGTCCTGTCAGTCCTCCTGCTGCAAATATCAGTCTGTAGAAATTTTCATTCATATCAAGTATCAAACCGGCAAGCAGTGATATGAGCAGTGCTGTCAATGTGGAGAGGGCATTCATAAAACCAAAAAGCATTCCTCTCTTGTCCCTTGAAATATTAACCTGTATCATGTGATTGATGAGAGGATTGAACAGTGCATTGAATGCATAGTAAACAAAGAGAATAGCGATAAAGGGTATTCCGGAACTGATCAGTGAGATGAATATGAGGGAAAATCTTCCGGCAATGCCTATTATATAGAAGAGAACCGCTTTCTTTACAGTCCTCTTTATCAGTGGCGCGAAATAGATGGAGAAGAGATTGGAGACAGGCATGATCATTGTAAGGATTGTAATCTCCAGTGCAGAACCGCTGAATGTCTTCTTCAGTATGACTTCCTGAAGTATCAGAATGCCCACAACCATGCCATTGAACATATATGCCCACATGGCAAGTGTGAAGGTATGCTTCTCCCTGCCTCTAAGAGATCTCAACACTTTAATCATACTGTCTATTCAGAAGAAATGATACTCTCCGCAATTGCCTCAAAATGTTTCTTTATCTCTTCATTGTTTTCAGCAGGCACCTTTGAATTGTCAGACAGTTCAACGAATTCCTTCATTATCGGTATGCTGGCAATAACCTTTCCGCCTAGTTTCTTGCCAATATCCTCACTGCCGAATATATGGGAAATCTCACCGCATTTTGGGCATTTGTAACCCGACATGTTCTCAACTATGCCTATTATCTTCACACTCATCTGATTGAGGAAATCCAATGCCTTCTTCACATCAAGCAGTGCAATGTTCTGCGGACTTGTGACAATTATTGCTCCGGCAAGGTCCTTTATATTCTGCAGTATTGTGAGGGGTTCATCACCTGTACCGGGAGGTGAGTCAATGATGAGATAATCCAGTTCACCCCATTCAACATCACTGAGAAACTGCATAAGCAGTTTGTATTTCAGTGGTCCCCGCCAGATAACAGCCCTGTTCTCGTCATCAAGGAGGAATCCTATTGAAATGACTTTCATGCCGTCTTTCTCAACAGGGAGCAGTTTGTCATCATCACTGGCATTTAGTTTCTCATTCTGAAGACCCAGCATATGGGGGACTGAAGGACCGTGGAGATCTATATCCAGCAGTCCCACCTTGAACCCCTTGTTCTTCAGTGCAACAGCTGTATTGACAGCAATACTGGATTTGCCTACACCGCCTTTGCCTGAAAGCACCATTATCTTGTTCTTTATCATATTAATTCCACTCATTTTAAACCCCCGGTTTAAATTTCTTGAAATTGTATTTACTGATTAATTCCTCTGCTTTATCCAGACCGAAACCTATGTGTGACCGGTCATGTGAATCCGATCCGGTGGAGATAAGCTCACCGCCTGCATCTGAGTATAACTGAAGTATTCTCTCCTCCGGGAATTGTTCGCTGCAGTCATATCGCAAACCGGATGTATTGATCTCAATAATGCTCCCCTTGGCGACAATTGCTTCAATTATTCTTGCATAGTAGTCCCTGTATCTGTCAAATGTTTTCTTGTGTGTGAACTTGGAGTATTTCTTATAATAATCCATGTGTCCCAGTATGTCAAAATCCGTTTTCCTGACCAATTCAATCATATGTTTGAAGTAAGGCGAATAATCCACTGCCTCAATATCATTCTTTCCATCTTCAATTTCACGGATCCACTGTGAAATAACTGTATTATTGACAAAATGAACTGACATTATGACATAATCAAACGGGTATCTCTTAATGATATCCAATGTCCTGTCATAATAATAATCCTCGTAAGATGCCTCAATGCCGCAGAAGAGCTCAATATCACTCTCATCCTTTAATTGACTGAATACACGGAACTGCTCATCAGGCTCATAGTATTCACAACCCGGGTCATCCTGTGCAAAATCCAGATGGTCAGAGAATCCCAGTATGCCTATATTGTTCTGTTCAGCAGTCCTGACTGTCTGCTCCATTGTAATCTCAGAGTCAAATGAGAACCGTGTATGATTGTGCAGGTCAATATACTGCATAATACTCCTTCTGAAAAATAATCATGATGACTCCTTCAGTTTATTGAGTGTACTCAGAAGGAAGAAGTATGCGGTAATACCCGAGATAATATTTGCAATGGCACCGGCAATGAAAATACCCCTTATGCTGAAGTATTCCTTCAGTATGAGTGCCAGGGGGATGTATATAATAAACATCCTGAATATTGACAGTGAGGCGCCGTGCAGCGGTTTATTGAGAGCATTGAAAGCATTGACAGTAAGACGCAGAATACCCTGGAATCCGTATGTGAAGGAAATAATCAGCAGATACATTGCGGTGATCCCGGTGATTTCCGGATTGTCATTGAACAGCGATGCAATGGGGCGGGCAAATGGTATGAATATTATAAGAAGCAGGAAGCCCCAGATTATTGAGGATACATCAAGGAATCTCACTGCTTTCTTGATTCTCTCAAATCTGCCTGCACCGTAATTCTGGCCTGTGAAAGGCGCCAGGATTGAACCTGCGGAATTGACAAGCAGGAGTGCAAACATCTCAATTCTGGTTGCAACACCGAATCCGGCAACTGCATAATTGCCGAATGATGACAGCATTCTCGTTATAATTGCCATTGAGAGCGGCAGAATGAAGCGTGTGGCAGATGCCGGTATGCCTATATAAAGCATTTCTTTTGATGTTTCAATAAAATGGCTGAGAACCGGTTTGACGGGCTTCAGGAGGTGTTCCCTCTTTGCAAGGATCAACAGTGTTATTATCATTGCTACTGAACGGGCTATTACTGTGGCAAGTGCTGCTCCCGCAATCTCCATGCGGGGGAAATGCCAAAGACCGAATATAAAAAGAGGGTCAAGTATTGCATTGATTGTCATTGACGAGAGCATAATGAATGCGGGTGTCTTGGCATCACCTGTTGCTCTGATAATATTATTCCCGGTCATCGGTATGACAACAAAGGGTACACCGAAGTACCATATGGACATGTATCTGGATATAAGCTGCAGTATATCATTGCCGGCACCCAGCAGTGTAAAAAGCGGATTTATTGTGAGCAGACCTGCTGCAGCCAGTATGACTACTGTTGAGAATGAGAATAAAAGAATGTCATTTGTTTTACGCGCAGCTTCATCAAACTCCCTTCTCCCTATTGCTCTTGATATAATTGATGATGCGGCAATACCCATTCCAAGAGCAATTGAATTGACACCCAGTACAACGGGGAATGTGAATCCGATTGCCGCCAGAGGATCAGCGCCTAGTCTGCCTATGAAGAATGTGTCTATAAGATTAAAGCCTATCATGCCTATCATACCCACAGCCATCTGCATTGTCATCTTTGACAGTGTGGGGATTATTCTGCCTTCTGTAAGTTTGCTGTTGTTAAGATTCTTCTTCATAGATATATAAATATATTTATATATAATTCAATGTCAAGAATTGTCTTTGTAAAAGCTCATGAACATTTTTACTTGACAACGGATTTAAATTCTCTACAATATCATAAATCTGACAATGGAAGTTCAATATGGGTAAAACTATTCTGATAATTGATGATGAGCTGATGATAACAGATATTCTGTCAAAGATCATCAGCAAGATTGAATTTGATACGCATGTCTGCCGTGACGGTAAAGAGGCAATGCAGTATTTCAAGGACAATCATCATAATATCGCCCTGACAGTACTTGACATGATAATGCCCGGAATGGATGGCAGGGAAACATTCAATGCCATACGGGAGATAGACCCCTATGCCAAGATACTTATTGTTTCCGGCTACAGTTCGCAGGAGGATGTGAGTGACCTGCTGGAAATGGGGGATGCTGAATTCCTTGAGAAGCCATTCAGAAGCAAACAGCTTATTGATGAAATAGAGAAAATGATTGATTAGAGCTTCTTGCTGAGATATCCCTTAATAGTATTGATTCTCTCAGCCATAATGTCGGGCTGATGTGAATCAAAGCTTATCTCCACTGCAGATTCAATGGGACTGTATGAGAATATGAAGAGCTGCTCGGCAAGCATTGAAGCTTCCTCAATATTATGAGTGACGAATATGACGGTTTTGGGATATTCCTCAAGTAAGGCCAGAAAAATATCAATCAATCTGTTCTTCAGTATATAGTCCAGGGATTTGAAGGGTTCATCCATGAGTAGTATATCTGAATTTGCTGTGAATGCCCTCGCAATATTTACTCTCTGTTTCATACCGCCGCTTAATTCAAAGGGGTAATTATCCCACTTGTCGGACAATCCGCTCATTTCGGCAATTCTCTCAGCAAGGTCTTTGTTGTCTGAATTCAGCAGTATGTTTTCTCCTGCTGTCTTCCATTTGAGGAGGCGGGGTTCCTGAAATATGTAGGCAATACTTTCTGATTGCAGAACTTCGCCGGAATAGTCATTGTCAATACCGGCAATAATGTTGAGCAATGTTGTTTTGCCGCATCCTGATGGACCCAGTATGCAGTTTACACTGTTTTCAGAAAACTCAATACTGAAATCCCTGAATATATCATTATTGTCAAATGATTTGCCCAGATGCAATACTGTAAGTGTCATCTGCCTCTCCAGAAAACCATCCTGTTCTCAACAGCTCTTAATGTGATTTCAATGATGTATGCAATGATAAGAGCTGTAAATGTCCATGCGAAGAGCCTGTCTGTCATTATATAGACCCTCGCATTGTCCATCAATGTGCCTATACCCAGTGCAGGTAAAGCCAGTACCTCTGCTGCAATTATCCCCTTTATCCCCATGCCTATTCCATGAGACACTCCATTGAATACAAATGGAAGGGATGAGGGAATGTATATGTCAGTGATCTTGCGCATTGAACCCAGTCTGTACAGTTTCGCCATTTCAATGAGTTTATTGTCTGTTGCATTTATGCCGTCAAGAATATTGATTGTGATTACTGGATACATTATGAGTATGCCGATGAAAACAGGCACTATATCAGCTCCGAACCAGATAAGGGCAATAAGTATAATGGATATAACAGGCATTGATCTGAGGAAGATTATCATTGGACCGAGTACTGGTTTGAAGAGTGAGGAAGAGTGGATGAGCAGTGCAGTGACTGCTGCAAGAATCAGGGACACAGCAAATGCAATGGCTGTTCTGAAAATCGTAATCAATATTACCCTGTAGAACAGTGATGTCCCGGCTATACTGACAAATGCTCTCATGACGCCTGCAGGTGAGGGGACAATATATATATTGGAAACAATCAATGCTGCTGTCTGCCATATTACAATAATGACTGTTATGCCTGCTATACGTTTCCACTTATCTGCTGATAAAAAATTCATTGCCCGGTACAGTCCCTCCTGACCATCTCTTATCGTAATTGTGAATGAACCGCAGATATTTCAGTATCTCATCCCTGAAACTGTCTGCAGGCATATTGACCATACTGCAGCGCCCTGCAAATCCTGAATCAGGTTCAATATCATCAGGCAGAATGCTGAACTTGCTGTATAATGAGTTAGCACTGTCATATTCACTATTGGCAAAATCAACCGCATTGTCATAGTACAGAAGGAATGAATCAATGAAATTCCTGTTGTTTTCAAAAAAATCATTCCTCACTGTCAGAACGCCCTGTATAAGCATCAGGGTATCCTGATGGAGGGAATCCCACACTGCACTGATATCAATAAGCCGTTTGATGGAATCATTCCTCCTGTTTGTCAGAGTGACAAAGGGTTCAGGTATCAGGGCTGTTTCTGCAATACCGGCAAGCAGAGCACCGGAAGCAGCAGAGTGGTTTTTGTATTTGTAGATTATCTCCGTATCCCTGTCAGGGTCTATGCCGTGTTCTGAAAGCAGTATCCTCAGCAGTATCTCAGGTGTGCTGCCCTTTGCTGTAACGATTATTTTCCTGCTCCTGAGATCATATATGGAATTAATGGCAGTATCATTCCCCACAATATAGAGCACTCCCAGTGTATTGACTGTGAGGAGTCTGATATTGCCGTGTGTATTGTAGAGAATGGAAGCGAGATTAAGCGGCATAGCGGCAATATCAGATGCATTGTCCAGTACAGCGGCTTTCACTCTCAGGGGACTGTCCACTATGTGATAATCAATGGTTCTGCCGCCAATACTCCTGTGATTCTCCATCATATATGACATTGCCATGCCTGTGGGGCCCTTCAATGTATATATGTCAATGGCCTCCGGACTGCTGCAGCCGGATATGAGAATGATTATTGTGCTTATCACATAGAGATGCTTCATAATATATATAATAGATTGATATATTGTTCAGTCAAGTGAATTGACATTCTGTCTGTATGATTTACAGAGGGATATCCTGCTTAAAAAAAATTCAGTAGAATGCCTGCACTGAGGAATGAGTCCAGTGTATTGTGGAAAGAATGATAATAATGAATGGTGAAATCCATCAGGTCATTAATTCTATTCCTTCCGCCTATCATTATGCCGTGAGAGAAATATACATTGGATACCTCATATGTAGTATTCAAATCATAATGCTCATTGATTAATGTATTGGAATAATTCTTATATCCGGGACCTGCTGCATAGTAGATGAACTGGAATCCGTCAAGAAGATATACCTGGGCGCCTGTGCCAATCAGAGTCAGGGAGGTGATATCCCTGTTTATTGTCACTCCGCTGAACACTTCATTGTAGTTCTCCCGGGCATTGAAGAACAGCGGTGTATTCAAGAATGCAGCTGACTGATAGAGTGAAAGAGAAATATGTCTGTATATCCTGTACTCGGCAAATACTGATAGTCCGAGCCGGCCGTATCCGCCCCTAGCAATAGTCTCTGCTATGGGATTGGTTATCATAATGCCTGTATTGAGTCTATTGCCCGGAAAACCCCAGTTGCTTTTAGCAGCAATCCCTATGAATATGAGGATAATTCCAATCAGCAATAATCTCTTCATAAACTGTCCCTTATCATTTTCATGGCATTGACAATACCTGCGTTGAATGCTGACATATGGGTCTGGGAGGGGAAATAGTCAAATACAGCATTAAATCCTCCATAATCCCTATCACTGAGCCTCTCCTCCATTGCTTTTACACATGCTGTCATACCGTCTGTCTCCAGTTCACCGATTGACATATAGAGGAAGCTGTTAAGTGAATCATTAAACCGTGCATATTCATTTTCATAAAAAAAGATGTTCTGTGAATCCCAGTACAGTGCAGGGGAAAGTGCAACAGCACAGTCAAATGGATTTGAGTTGATAGAGGCAAATAACATATATGTTGAGAATAGGCCCCCCAGAGAGTGCCCTACAATTGTTCTTTTAGTATTTACAGGTATCTCTCCGCATCTATACTGCAGGACAGAATCTGCCCGCGGCAGAACCATCTGCAGAATAAATGATATGAATATGTCTGCTCCTCCGCTTTCAGTAAAATGCAGGCAATCTGAGCAAGGGGTGAAATCCATTACTCTTCTGTTATCATCCGGATATCCTATACCCACAATAAGATAATTATCCAGGTAGAGAGATGCATAATGTATAACATCCTCTGTCCTTGTATCACCATCTGTGACAACAAGTACATGAACAGTACTGTCGGATACTATGGTATTGGAAGAAAAATACAAATTGTAATCTTCAAAAACATTGCTCCTGATTGTAACAGTGTCATACCGGGGTTCTTCTGTCAGGTAACATGCCAGAGACAGCAACAGAATTATCAGTATTATTAATGCAAGTTTCTTCATAAACATATTATATGTGAATCATGTATTTTATCAATACAAATATAATTCAGGCATGTTATTCCCACGAAAAAATGTCCCTTTTTTACAATAAAAAAATATCACCTAAAATCATATAGAGATTACCTAAATAATAATGTAGTATAAAGAGTTCTTATGGAGAAGCCCTCTTTTTCCCATTGTAAATTCTCATTATCTATCAGTGAGTCTATCCTTATACCTTCGCTCCAAATCCCAGGGACAGCTCTTTACAATTGCAAGATTTATCAAAAATAAGTAATTGTAAGTTCAATAATAACTTTAATTAGAAAACAGGGAATCATAAGTAAAGTAATAATTAAATATAGAAGTTTCATATGTAAAGGACTGTCCCCGGGATTTGGACAGAAAATTGTGTAAAGTAAGTATTAGTTGGCCTTATAGCGGATATGGTACGTGTTCTGCTGAAATATCTTTGATATCTTCCGCCTCCGTCCATTATCGTTGTGCGAACTGCGTTTTGCGTGATGCGTGGCAAATTTGGATTAGGTTCAAATTGTTGAACCCCTACCATTTATTGTAATGATCAGTGCATTATCCGTATATATTGTGTGGTGATGGGATATCTTTTTTCTCAAAAAGGGACATTTTTTAATTGTAATTTCAGGGGACATTTTTTTTGGGAATAACATTGCCCTCTTGCTTCTTGATAATACAGGTATTTATGATAAAATAAAATATTATGAGAAAACTGATTATTATAATGGTTCTGCCTGTTCTTATAGTTGCAGGCATACTGGAAGGCATATCCAGCAGCGGTGATGATATTAACAAGTTCTACGGGGTAATGGACTCAATCAGGCCATATACCAACAGGGAACTGCTCCTCAGATCAGATATTACCCAGCATGATATGGTGAAGATGATGGAGGTGCTCACATACGGACAGTACAGGAGTGTTGTGGAAACACATACAGGTGAGATGCTGTCTCTTGATAGAAAAGAACTCTATCCCGGTTTGAAAAGGATGAAATCGGATAATTATATAGAACATTTTATAAAGATAAAATCATTCTTTGAAGACGGTGATTATGACAGTGCACATGCCTATATATCATTGATACGGGAAATGGATGAGCATAGACTGGACAGTGTAATGGATATCACTGAAGCTGTTATTCTGTACTCAGAGGGGTATTATGACAGTTCCATTGCAATTGCCGGCAGTAACAATGATGATTATTCACTGTATATAAGAGCTATTGATAATTACAGGCAGGGTAATATTGACTCTGCTTTAGTATTGCTCAGGTCTGTTTCTAATAAACAGATTATGCCGTCAAAATACATATTGGTGACAGAGATGTTTCTCTCCAAGAGGGAGTATAATAATGCTCTTGATTATGCTGATCTCTTCATAAATAATTATCAGCAGTCAGCTGAATTCTACTATGTACTCTATATGAAAGGCGATATCCTTTATAAGAAGGGGTATTTCAGGAAAAGCATTGATGAACTCATGACAGTGGCCGAAAAATCCAAGAACAGTATTTTAAAGGGCAATGCATATTATCTCATAGGAAAGAATTATTTCATGCTGGGTGATTACAGCAATATGGAGAAATATCTCTCCTATGTCAAGAATCCTCTCATACCTTCTGATTATGAGAGAAATGCACAGTTCCTTGACGGCAAGGGTATGTTCTTTGACGGCAAATACAGTAAATCCATAGAGAAACTTGAGCACTTTATTGATGAATATCCCGATGATTTCCTCACCCCCTATGCATATCAGATACTGGCTCAGAGTTACTTCTATCTGGAGGAGTATGACAATGCACTTAAATACATCAATTCAATAGAGAATCCTGAATTTGTTGTGGATAAACTCATTCAGATGAAGTATTTCATTGATTATAAGAATGGTGTGTATCCTGACAGTATAACTGCCTGGAAGGAATTCTTAGAGAATGAGAAGAATAATCCGCTGAGGAATGAGGTGTATCTGCAGATTTTGAATAATACAGATGACAATGCGGAAAAACTGGATTACCTCAAACAGTATATTGATGAATTCCCCTCTGACAAGGCAACACCGCAGCTCTTTGCCCAATTGATTGATTATATTGTATTCTATGAGCATTTTGATGAACTGTACTATATCATGGACAGGTTTGCCAGGCAGTTCCCCGATATGAAATCCGCCTTTATTGAGAAAATTATCACAAAGATGTATGAACTGGAGATATATGAGCGTATTGTGGATTTCTATACAAGATATTCCCGGGAGGGTGAAGATGATAATCCCGAAGTGCTCTTTCCTGTCACAAAAGCATTGTTCAAGATGATTAATCCCGAGGGTGCTGTTATACTGATAGAGAATACAATTGAAAATATGCCTCATAATGAGAATGAATATATTGACTCCATGTTTATTGTACTCTCTGATTATTATAAGGAGAGCGGCAAGATTGATGAACTGGACGATTTGATAGAACAGACATCATTGCAGGAGGACAACTCACTGAGGGCTCATCTATTGCTCAGAAAGGGCATACTGCTCAGAAAACTCAAGAATTATGAAGCATCTGTCAATATACTCATCAGGGGAGCAGAACTTTTCGGAGAACAGCGTGACAATGCAGCAGAATTGCTCATTGAAGCAAGCCGTTCTGCTTATCTCAATAATGACAGTGAATATGCCCGCATGCTTCTGGAGCGGGCGGAATTGCTTGCTGCAAGAACAGATCTGCTCAACAGGATAAAGGTGGAATATGAGAGAATCAAACAGTAGTATATCATTCTATCCGCTTTCACTGGGCTGCGTCAAGAATCAGACGGATTTTGAATACCTCGCCGGTGCATTATCCCGGTATAACTGGAGTATGACCGAAGATCCTTCAAGTGCTGATGTCATAATAATCAATACCTGTTCATTTATTGAGGATGCACGGGAGGAGTCCATTGAGGAGATATTCACTTTTGTCAGTGAAAAACCGGTAATAGTCACAGGTTGCCTCTTTCAGAGATACCCGGGTATTACAGAGGAAATCCCGGAGGTTAAGATATTTGCAGGCATAGAACCTGCCCGTTTTGCAGGTGATATTGACAGTGCATTCAGGAACAATGAGGCTGTTTCACTCATTGAGAGTGATACTGTTTACTGTGAACAGGAGAAAAGGGAGCCATTCAGCAGATACCATACTTATATAAAGATATCAGAGGGCTGTGACAGAAGATGCTCTTTCTGTGCAATACCCTCAATAAGAGGCAGATACAGGTCAAGGGAAACAGGTAATATCATAAAAGAGGTCAGGCGTCTCTATTCAGAGGGGTTCAGGGAATTCAATCTGATAAGCGAGGATACATCCCTCTATGGCTCTGACAGTGGCAAAACGGATATCACAGGCCTTATAAGAAAGCTCAATGAAATTGGTCTGGAGGGCATATGGTTCAGACTGCTCTATGTATATCCGGGGCATAATATTGAAGATATTGTGAAGGCGATTGCTGACAGTGAGCATTTCATCAATTATATTGATGTGCCGTTCCAGCATGTGAGCAGCCGCATACTGAAGCTCATGAACCGCCAGCCTGTTGATGTTCCCGGCATAAGCAGAATGATAAAGGACAAGGGCCTTACACTGCGCTCCACACTGATGACAGGTTTTCCTACTGAAACAGAGGGTGAATTCAATGCAATGGCTGATTTTGTAGCACAATCATATATAGACAAGCTCGGTCTGTTCCGTTACTGTGATGAGGAGAATACTCCTGCAGAGCAATTGGAAGGGAAGATTGACAATAATATCAAGAACAGGCGTCTGGAAACACTCCTGGATATACAGGAGGAGATTGCATACGAAAATATGATGAAGAACAAGGGCAGGATTGTCAGGGCAGTATTCCATGAAAAGGCAGGAGAGAGTTATATGGGGCGGCTGCTTGAGGATATGTATGAGACAGATGAATTGCTTTTGTCCCGGTCGGAGGGTATAGTGCTCCACAGGCCGGTGGACATAAGGATAACAGATATTGACAATATGGCATACATAGGAATTTTAAAAGGAGAATAATATGGATCTGAGTAATATAAGAAGATATCTTCATAAACATCCCGAACCCTCTATGAGAGAAGAAAAGACAGCTCAGTATCTTCACAATATCCTCAAGGAAACGGGTCCTGACAGTATAGTTGCAAATGCAGGGGCATATTCCATTATGGCTCTGTACAGGGGCGGGGATAAGGGTGATACAGTAATGCTCAGATGTGATATTGATGCACTGCCCATAGAAGAAGAAAACCTTATTGACTACAGCAGTGTCAATGAGGGGTATTCCCATAAATGCGGGCATGACGGTCATATGACAATAATGCTGGGACTTGCAGACCGCCTCAGCAAGAGGGATTTTAATGGCAATGTAGTGCTTTTATTCCAGTCAGGTGAAGAGACAGCAGAGGGAGCCAGGGCTGTACTGGACAGTGGTTATTACAGTGAGTTCAAGCCTGACTGGATATTCGGTCTGCATAATCTGCCCGGATATGAAGAGGGTTCAATAATAGTAAAGAATGATATATTCGCGTCAGCTTCAAAGGGTCTGAAGATATTCCTCCGGGGGGAGACATCTCATGCAGGACAGCCGGAGGATGGCAATAATCCCTCTCAGGCAATGAATGCAATAATAAATATGCTGCAGTCAGCTCCCAATATGTACACCGGATTTCACGATAATGCTGTTGTAACTGTGGTCAATGCGGCTCTCGGTGAGGTTGCTTTCGGGACATCCCCCGGTGCTGCGCGGATATTCGCTACACTCAGAACATACAATAATGCTCAGATGATGCTTTTGTCAGACAAGATAATCAAAATGACCCAGAGTATTGCTGCTGCTTTTGAGCTGGATATGGAGTATCAATGGGTAGAGGCATTCCCTGCTCTTGTTAATAATAATACTGCTGCTGAAATCGTGAGGAAAGCTGCAGATAGAGCAGAGCTGAGTATTGTTGAAGCAGACAAACCGTTTTCATGGTCAGAGGATTTTGCCTACTATCTGGCTCAGACAAAGGGGGCATTCTTCGGCCTGGGATCCGGATTCAAATGCAGGTCACTGCACAATAGTGATTATGATTTTCCTGAGGATATTATAGGAAGCGGTATTGATATGTTTTATTCAATAATTCATCAAATAAACAATGGGGTTTCATGAAACACACATCTTCCATTGAACTTTCCAAGTCATCCTATAAGAAGAATCTGAGTTATCTTCAGAAGCGAATCGGCAAGGCAAAATTTGTATCTGTGATAAAGGGCAATGCATACGGACACGGTATAGAGCAGTTCCTCCCTATGGCTGAGTCATGCGGAGTGGATTATTTTGCTGTATTCAATGCATATGAGGCAGAGAGGGCATTATCCGCAAAACAGCCGGAGACAACTATTATGATAATGGGCATGATTGAGAATGATGAACTCCAATGGGCAATAGAGAATGGATTGACATTTTATGTATTCAACAGGGAACGACTGGACAGTGCACTGAAATATGCAAAGAAATCAGGCAGGAAGGCGAGGATACACATAGAAATTGAAACAGGTCTCAACAGGACAGGATTTGAGGAATATGAACTGGAGTATGTGGCTGAACTGATAAATAACAACAGGAAGTTCTTTTCAGTTGAAGGTATATGCACGCATTATGCAGGTGCCGAGAGTGTGGCGAATTACAGGCGTATACTGGATCAGATACAGTGTTTCAAGAGAATAAAGAGACAGCTCAAAACATTGAATATACAGGCAAAATACTATCATTCAGCCTGTTCAGCAGCAGCACTCACATATCCCAAAACAATAATGAATATGGTGCGTATCGGTATTGCCCAGTATGGATTCTGGCCCAGCAAGGAGACAAAGATGTACAATATACTGACAGCTAACAAGAAGAAGATGAAGGATCCCCTCAGAAGAGTATTGAAGTGGAAGAGCAGTATAATGGATTTGAAGGATGTATCCCCCGGTGAATTTATCAGTTACGGCAACAGTTATCTTACTGAGAAGAGGAAGCGCATTGCCTCTGTGCCTGTCGGATACGGTAATGGATATTCAAGGAATCTATCCAATACAGGTCACGTGCTTGTGAAAGGGAGAAAAGCGCCTGTAATGGGTCTTATCAATATGAATATGTTCCTCATTGATGTGACAGGTATAAAGGATATATCCATTGGTGATGAGGTTGTGCTTATAGGTAGGCAGAAATCACAGACAATAACAGTAGCTTCCTTTATTGAATACTCCAATCATGTCAATTATGAACTGCTGACCCGTCTCCCTCCCGATATTCCCAGAACAGTGACCTCATGAATGCGTGAATGAGAACGGGTAGAGCGTGTAGAACGTATAGAGCGAATAGGGAAAGAACGATTAATCGTAGGGGTTCAACAATTTGAATCCTGACTCATGTTCCAAGAAATGTGGATAGCCGGCCATGAGAGACCGTACAATGGAAAACGTACAATGTACAATGGCGGATAAGAATAATGCACAGGAAGTTTGTAAGGGAGGTGGCAGTGACCCTCCCGGAGAAATAGCGAGCAATGGAAACCGGGACTAGCTTACGCCGGGTCAATGTGGTTCAAAAACTCTCCTAAGAAACAGTAATACCAGGTGATAAAAGAATGAATTAAAGTAAATTATAGGCAATTGCTCTGTTCCAAATCCCAGGGACAGCCCTTCACATTATTCACGTTTTACAAAATATAATAAAAATAAATACAGTAATAATTGAACTTAGCAAAATGATTTTCATAAGTTATAGAATAATATGGTTTATTTGTGAATAATGTGAACGGCTGTCCCTGGGATTTGGAGGGTGGTTTTGACAAAATACGGATAAAGGGACACCCGTTGACAGTATCCAAACCAAGGATACTGCGCAGAAACTGTAATAATCATGACTGTGCACCAAAGAGAATAATCAGACAGTATAAGCCGCACTCATAGTTCTTGTGATTTATAATACTATTAAAAGTAAATATAAGACAGGAGTATGAGATAAATAAGTCAACTCTTTGGGAGAAGAACCGGAATCCCGTATCCATTTAACAATGTGCACTTGACATAAGAGGCAAAATAAACATAATAGAAAATTATGAAACGAATATTAACAGCATTACTATTCATACCCTTGATACTATTATCCAGAGAAATAGCATTGTATGAGATGGATGACTGGAATGCAGCTATTTATCATCCTGTTGATTATGAGGTAATGCCTATAAAACAGGGTGTTATTTTTACCAAGGATAATATTTCATTCTCACTTCTAACCAATGTTTCAGACAGATCGGCAAGATCACATCTTGTTTCATTTGAGAAGCGGACAGATATAATAAATGAGCTTGACTCCCTTGATATTCCCATGGATTCAACAATACTGGATTCCTTCAATATTGACAATGGATACAGGGGTTACTATCAGATATACTCGGAGAATCATCTCATTCACGAGAGCATTCTCTCAATGAAGAGGGATTCCATTGTGTATTTCATTATATCGCGTTTTGACGGCAATGTGCCTCCAGAGGAAGTGGATATTGTTAATCAGTGTATTTCCAGATTCAGGGTAATGGATGACGATGAATGAATTCACATACAAATTACTGATACTGCAGCATGACCCCCGGCTTGAATATCTCAGAAAAAAGATTGAAGATCAGCAAATTGTCAAGAATAATACCCGTTTCACAGTCAAAACAATAATACTTGACCAGTCGGATGATATGTCTGATGTGTTCTTTCACGGTATTATCATTCCTGATAGAATATCTGCAGACACAATACTGAGCAGGATCATTCATTATAATAATCAAGCCGAGATATTCCTTTCATTCAATACTGATTCCACCGGGAATGAACCGGATAATATTGCACATATACAGTCAGGTTCCATTTCAGCCAAATTCATCATTGAGCTGTTCTACAGAAGAAGGTACAGGACACCGCTCTATCAGGGTGCAAGGGAACTCACAGGTGATTCCATAAGGTTCTATACACCCGGCCATATCAGGGGTGCCAGCCTCAAAAGAACAGAGACGGGCAGTGAGATGTATCATTATTACGGCAGCCATATATTCAGTGATGATATATCTGTATCTGACATGCGACCCGGCTCCCTGCTTACACATACCTCACTCTTTCTTGAAGCAGAGAGAATGATTGCATCAGCTTACTCTGTCAAGGAGGCATTCATAGGTGTGCAGGGCACTTCAACGAGCAATAAGGTCGTTATAACAACACTTGCCAATACAGGCGATAAGATAATCATTGACAGGAATATTCATAAGTCAGTAGTCCATTCAGCGATTATTGCAGGGGCTGTACCTGTATTCATCAAATCAAATTACAACAATTTGTTCAATATACTGCTGCCGGGCAGAAAAGAGGATATCATTGAGGCAATTGAGAACAATAAGGATGCCAAGCTTCTTGTTCTCACATCACCGACATATGAGGGTATAATCTACAATCTTACGGAGATTATTGAACATGCTCACAGATACGGTATCAAGGTCTTTGTTGACAGCGCATGGGGTTCACATCTCCATTTCAATCATCATTATTATCCTGATGCTGTTCAATGCGGAGCTGACTATATTGTTCATTCCTTCCACAAGACACTCACTGCATTCTCAATGGCGACAGTAACACTGGTCAATGACCCCGATTTTGCCTCTCTGCGTAATGATTTTATTGAGAATTATCTGATGTTTGCATCAACATCCCCATTCTATCCCATTGCATCCTCAATGGATATAGCCCGCCGCATGATGTCTGTTGAAGGCAAGAAAATACTCCAGAGGATAATGGAATTATATGTTTATGCATCAGGCAAGATAGGTGAGATGAGCGATTTCAGGGTGATGGACACGGATTACCTGCGTCAGTTCTACACAGTGCCCGATGATATAGCAATTGATTACACGAAGCTCACTGTGGGATTCAATAAATCCAATGTATCAAAGAGTGAGATTGTGCGGAAATTCAATGATTTCAATATTGTTCCCGAGAAGATCAATGATTTCTCTTTCACTGTTCTCATACTGCCGGGAACAACAAAGAATGATATTGATAAACTGGCAGAAGCACTGCTCTCAAGAAAGAGAACCAAGAGGAAGATCATAAAAAAGCCGCAGGGTTTTGATTTTGATGATCTTACAATAGAGATGAATCCGCAGGAAGCGTATTTCAAGGCAGGTGAGTGGATAGATGTGGATGAAGCTGAAAACAGAATATCGTCCATTCTTATTGTTCCGTATCCGCCTGGTATTCCGCTTGTTATACCGGGACAGAGGATTACTGATGAATTGCTCTCTCATATCAAGCATACTATAAGTATGAAAGGAATTGAGATGCATGGAGTACTTGACAATAAAATAAAAGTGGTGAAATAATGAAGAAGAAGGAAATGCTGTCCAAACTGGAAGAAACATTTGCCGGTATGGATATTGAGATCAAATACGACAGACTCAAGACAGATGGCGGACACTGCAGGTATAAGGACAGGGAGTATATTATAATAAACAAGATACTCCCGCTTTCAAACAGAATTGAATTACTGAAAAGCATTCTCAGGGAAAAGATAGAGAAGAACGGTGATGTATATATCATGCCTGCTGTCAGAGAGATGCTGGAAGAGGAGAAGGATGAGGATTAAATTCATTGATGATTTCTTCATAAACAGAAAGAAGAATTCCCTGCCCAATAAGAATAAGATGCATAATGTCAAGAAACAGATGGAGAATCCGTCAATTATTGTGGTCCATACAGGCAGCAGCCTGAAGCAGGCTCTTGAATCAGGTACATTGCACAGTACAATGAAAAATCGATATCCGGACTCTGAAATATATCTTCTCGTTCCTGCCTATGAGAAATTATACAATGAGATAATCTCGGAAAATATCATCAAGGTCAGTGAACCGATGCCCACAAAATTCAGGGAACTGGAGATATACAAGAGGATACACAGAAAACTCAAGAATACTGTTATCTACTTTGACCTTTCAGATTATGACCCGCGCATAAAGATTATAGTAAAGCGTGTCTTCAATCCCCAGTTTGCAGTGAGCACATATAATGAATTGCTGAAGGATGATTACAATATACTGGTCAAATCAGGCGGTTCTTTCAGGGATATGCTGAAGATGACAGGCTTTGATATCAGTGAAGAGAAATCCTTCTTTGACGATGTAAGAGAACTGGCCCATTCAAGGAGCGCACTCCCTGTGCTTATAGGCAGTTCAAGGCATATTGACAGTATTGCAAAACAGTTCAATAAACAGTCCAGGAATTTCATAAGGATAAAGTCACCTGAAAAGACATTAACCAAGACATTGATAGCTGATATTATCAAATCCGATAATGTCATTGCTTCACAGCAGTATCGCTCTGACATTGATTATCTGAAGAAACAGACAGCATGATTCCTCTCGGGCTTACTGACAGAAGGAAGAAATTCCCCTTTGTTTCCATTCTGCTCATTTTCGCCATAACAGGCATATATGTGATAATGTATTTATATGGGGGAATTGAACAGATTATCGGGTTTGCTCTTATTGCTGACAGGATAAAGGAACCTTTTGAGTTATACAGAATAGTGACTTACGGGTTTCTCCATGGTTCTCTGCTCCATATTGTGTTCAATATGCTTTTTCTGTGGATATTCGGGTCTGCCCTTGAATCCAAAACAGGTCACTGGACAATACTGGAGATATTCTTTCTGGGTATTATTGCAGGCGGACTTGCCCAGACAGGAGTCAATCTTATGCTTGATGCAAGACATACTCTTGTCATTGGTTCAAGCGGCGGTGTGTCTGCTGTAATGGGCGGATATCTCCTGAAATCGGGCAGGGACAGGATGAAGAGCATCCTCATTGTATTCCCTGTAAAGATATATGCATGGATTTTCATACTGATATGGTTTGTCTATCAGATAATTGCAGCAGTATTTACCAGGACAAGCGGTGTAGCCTACTTTGCCCATATTGCAGGATTCATATTCGGGATGATGGGGATTCAAGTAACAAGTAACAAGTAGCAAGTAGCAAGAATTAATTGTTTAAGCGGGGAGAAGGAATAGACACGGGACACGAGACACGGGACGCGAGTCTGCCGGCTGACGCCGGGTTGAAGGTCAATGGTTGATAGTTGATAGTCAATGTGATGAGCCCGCCATGAAAGAACGGAAAACGGATAACGGATAACGGAAAATGACGGAAATAAATTATATTTGACTTGAAAACGAAATCCAATAGAATGATAATATGGAGTATTGGTATAAATTAAACCAGTGGAATTTTCCGGAGGTAGTATGAGAAAAACCACTATCATTTGTTTGTTGTTCTTTACAGCAATAACTTTATTTTCTCAATTAACTGAGTTTGAGCACAGAAATATACCGACAGCACCGGAAGCCATGGAGATAGTGGATTCATTTCTTATCTGCGCAGAGGGGCAGTTCATTGAAGTATTCAATGCCAATGGTGACTCTCTGATATCAGAAAATATCCATGATTTTGGAAACTACATCTATGACATTAAAGCAGATGATAATTATATTGTTGTTTCACCCTGGGCTTGGGGAGATACAATTAAAATTTATTACCGTGACTCACTTCCATCCCTTGTAGAACATCAGAAAATAAGGGGTTTCTGTGGTTTTGATATGAATGATTCTCTGCTAATAACATCACTAAGAGACTCTCTTGTAATTTATCAGTATACACCAGACAGTATCAGTCTATTATGTCAGGAATATTTTGTTTTTTATCGTTCTATCAATCCTGTTATGATTTATGATACCTTTTTCCTGCCGGATATGAGTATTGCTGATATCAGTAATCCATACGAATTAGCAGATAAATTACCGCATCCATATATTATTGAAGAT
>JAWOBN010000097.1:0-3770 GCA_046484245.1 bacterium
AAGGGTTTGCTCGGTTCATATCTGAGAAGGGTGCTGGGTGAGCAGCATACAGTATCAGCACCTTCAAAAGAGGCTTTGAATATATCCGATACCAGAGCAATAGAGGAGTACCTCAATACCCATTCCATAGATTATATAATCAATGCTGCAGGAATGACCAATGTTTACATGTGCGAGAAGAAGAGGGAGAAGGCAATGGAGATCAATGCCCATGCACCCGGCAGAATAGCATCATTATGCAGCAGGACCCAGAGGGGAATGATATACTTCTCCACCAATTTCATATTTGACGGTGAGAAGAATGCCCCGTATATTGAAGAGGACACTCCCAATCCCCTCAATGTTTATGCAGAGAGTAAATTGGCTGGTGAAAATGCAGTATTAAAAGCACACAGCAATGCCCTGATAATAAGAAGCGCCGAGATATTCGGTGTCGGGAATTGTTCACCGGGGCACAATATACCTTATTATATTGTCAGGCAGATAATGAATAGACGTACTATACATCTCTATGATATCAAGACATCCCCCACCTATGCTCTTGATATTGCAAGGAGGATAGGTCCTCTGATGGAGAATGATATTTCAGGCATACTGCATCTTGTCAATGAGGGTGAGTGTACATATTTTGAGATAGCTGATATGATATTTGAACTGATGAAGCGCAAGACAGATATTTCCCCAAAGAAGAGTGTCTTTGATTTTGATGCACCGACCAATATTGTGATGGAGAGCAGCCGTATAGGCGATATGCCTGTTGAGGAGATGCCCTCACTGGAGCATACACTTGAGGAATTCATACAAGAGGTCTTATGAGCAGGCCCCTGGTTCTGATTCAGATAGTCAATTACAATGGATTGAATCTCACAGGGCATATGTTTACCGGATGCCTTGATTCAATTAAGAAACAGACGTATAGAAATACACTTGTCCATATTATTGATAATAATTCTGATGACGGCAGTATTGAGTTTATAAAGCAGAATTATCCGGGGTTCCGCATTACCCGTCTCAGCAGAAATGCAGGTTATATATCCAATAATGCAGGTCTGCCTGTTATTGAAAAGCATTCTCCGCAATACATACTGCTTATTAATAATGATATTATTCTTGACAGTGATTTCATTGAAGAGATGGTTGAATATATGGACAGTAACCCCAAGACAGGTGTGAGTTCAGGCATACTGCACTTTGCCGATAAGCCCGATTATTTCAATTCAACGGGCATAATGATGAATAAAACGGGATTTACGGGAAACAGAAATTTCAATACACCGGTTGTATTGGGTATTTCCGGTGAGAGCATTGTTTCTGTATCAGGCGGATGCATGTTCATAAGGCGGGAAGTTATAGAGAGTATCGGACTGTTTGACAGTATGTTCGGTTCATATTATGAGGATATTGATTTTTCATTGAGAATGCTCACCCGGACAGATTACACATTATCCGTCAATCCAAGAGCTTCAGGTTTTCACAGACCCTCTTCATCATGGCAGTATTTCACCAGAAAGAAGGATTATCTCATACTGCGCAATCAGTATATGATAATGCTCAAATTATTCCCTCTCTATATACTGATTCCGGCATTCGCTTACTTGCTGAGAACAAGGATATTCAAGAGGAATATAATGCATATGCTGATACTGGCAAATCTCTTTGTACTAAGTCCTGTTATACTCTTCAAGCGCATGCTTCATGCAGTGAGGTCTCATAGTGATATCAGCAGGTATCTTGTTGATTCATACAGACCATTTGAAGTTGAGGAAAAGAAGAATGAATATGCTGCTGTTATGGATATGCCTCATGAGGATATTGAGTTGCCTGAGAGAATAATCATGGGCATCAATGACAACTATATAGGCAGGGGATTCAGTTTCCTCTCTGAAGATTATCCAAAGGGCAGGTATATAAACAAAAGTGCCCGTATCTTTCTTCATAATAATAATGCAACCTATATCAAGGTGCATGGCGAGGGCAATGGCAATGGCATGCTCACAGTCAATTCCCGGGAGTTTACTGTAGAGGGTCAGTTCAGCATATACATCAGTAATGAGAGCACCAGCGATGCTGCTCAAGTGGATATTCAATCAAATGACAGAATAAAGATAATAGAGATTGGACTGGTTGATGAAAAATTATAGATTTCTCTTTGTATTCAACCGCTTCCGGCCTGCAATCAGCGGATCTGAGATACACATGCATCAGATTGCTGATTCCCTGATAAAGAGGGGACACAGTGTGGATGTCTTCACACTCAATGTACTGAGCAATGAGGATTATATCAGATCAAGAGGACCCCTGCCTGCAAGGGATAATATAGGCGGAATCAATGTAAGGCGTTTCAATGTAACAGCACTGCCCCTGCACAACAGGGTCAATGAATTCCTTGAGCAGCATAGTATCTTGCCGTATATGACGGGATACAGGAGGGTCTATTCTATTCCCATGACAGCAGCACTGCGCAATGTGAAGTATGACTGTATTATCGGAGGTGTCATGCCTTTTGCAGGTGTCATATATCCGGCACTCAAGAGAGCCAACCGGTCAGATGCCAAATCGGGCATCATTCCGCTCATACATCTCGGTGTGCCCCATGACAGCAGATACAGATACGAGTATTTCTCAAAGCAGTGTCTTGCATTGTATAAAACAGCTGACCTGATTATTGTCAATGCGGAGATTGAGACCAAATTTCTCCGCGATAATGGTTATACAGGTGATATTATCCGTATCAATCCTGTTATTGAAAACCAGGAGACAGTGAAGAGGCAGTTAGATACATTCAATGTCTGTTCACTGGGATTTGCCAATTATGAGAAGGGTGTAGATCATTCACTCAAGGCATTTGAACTCTTCAGCAGGGATAAAAGCGATGTCAGATTTATTGTAGCAGGTACTGTGCATAAATCCTATAGAGAGAATGTCTCCGGCAGTGACAAAATCATATACAGGGGCATGATAGCAGAGGAGTCAAAGAAACAGTTCTTCTCTGACTGTGATGTATATATGCAGCCGTCCATGGCAGAATCATTCGGTATTGCCACACTGGAGGCGCATTCTGCAGGCATTCCCTCAATCAATGCATATTGCTCCGGTTCAATGGAAATAATTAATCATGGTGAAAACGGTTTCCTCGTGCCATTCGGGGATTACAAAATGACAGCTGAGTATCTCAATAAACTCTACAATGATGTCACACTGAGAAAATCAATGGGTGAGAAGGCAAAGGAGATGAGCAGCAAATACGGTTACAACAATCATATTGAAGGCATAGAAAAACTGGAGGAATCATTACAATGACATTCATACATTATCTACATACCTATGAAGAGAGGGGAGGCAAGGCACTCTTTGTCAGGGAACTTGCTCAGGATGAGACAATTCTCACAATGAATAATAAAATAGATAGCGGCAATGCAGCAGAAACAAGCAGAGAGAATTTTGCCCGGCATGTCAATGAATCTGACGCAGATACTCTGATTCTCCATGATATAATAGATATAAGTGCTGATATGCTTGAAAGTATTGAGAATAAATCAGTCATTACAATAATACATGATTATTACCCTGCATGTGAGAGATTCACACTGATTAATAACAGGAATAATCTATGCAGTGGCCCCTATGCCAATAACTGCATATACTGCTATATTTATAAATTCCCCATAATCAAATTCTTCCACAGGAATACTCAGAATATGCTTATTCCGCTCATAAGACCGCTGAGCCCTACAATGAAATACTACTCCTCCCGTCTTGAAAACAAGAGG
>JAWOBN010000104.1:0-4935 GCA_046484245.1 bacterium
ACGGAGAACCCGTTATTGTCAAATCAGTGATCATTGTACCTGTCAAACTGGATGACAGGATAACGGGACTCATATATGCTGACAGCAGCAGTGAAAACCACTTTACTGACAGTGACTATCAGCTTGTCAATCTCTCTGCTTTTGAAATAAGCAGGCTGCTGTCATTTGCAAAATATGCCCAGAATTCAAAGAAGGATGCAGCTTACTTTTCTCTGCTCAATGATATTGTCGCCAAACTCGCTGAGACACTGGATTTCAAGGCAATAATGGATATTGCTGTTGAGACAATTCGGCAGATAGTTGATTATGACTACTGCTCTGTTGTGCAGTGCAGTGACAGGCAGTACAGGATAATAACACAGTCACCGGACGGGCAGTTTGAAGATGGTGAACTGGACCGGCATTCATTCATATCAATGATCAATAAGCATTCCGGATTGTTTGTCAGGGAGAATATCCTGGAAAGGGATATACCTGTCTATTATCTCAATAAGCGCAATCACGACAAAAAGATCAATGCAATGATAGGATTCCCCTTCCTCTCACTGGACAAAAGCAGTGTATGTCTTATTGCAGGCATCAAGGGCAGTTTCGCATATACAAGATCAATGGAGAATGTTCTGAAATTTCTCATGAACACAATACAGACAGCAGCGGAGAAATCACAGTACTATGAAAGAATGAAGGAACTGGCAATCAAGGACGGGCTTACAGGTGTTTACAATCACCGTTATTTCCAGGAACAGCTGGACTTCTTTATTGAGCAGTCAGGAAGAAGCGGCAGGAAGATGGCTCTTGCGATTCTGGACATAGACCATTTCAAGCAGTTCAATGATGAGCATGGACATCAGACAGGGGATGAGGTGCTGAGGTTTACTGCAGGCATGCTTGCTGATTCTGTCAGGGCATCGGATTTTGTCGCCAGATACGGAGGTGAGGAATTTGTTATTATATTCAATAATATCAAAGAGGACTCCATATACGGAACAACGGACAAATTGAGGGAGAAGATAGAGAAGACAGGCCTTTTCATACCGGAACTCGGCCAGAAACTCTTTGTCACAGCAAGCTTCGGACTAGCTGTATATAATGATGAAATGGACAAAAATAAGCTCATATCACTTGCAGATAATGCACTTTATGAAGCAAAGAAACAGGGGAGAAACAGAACAGTGCTGGCTTAGGACCTTAAATCCCTCTGCTTACTGTTTGATGCCCGCGAAACATCCTCTCAACAGCGTCATATTTTTGTCAAAAAATGAGTTGACAATAATTTTTATTTGTGATATTTTCAATGTCTAATCGTAAATCAATAAAATCTTAATAGAGATAAATCACAGGAGGTCGCAGATGAAAAAGCGCGTATTGATAATGGGTGCTGCAGGCAGGGATTTTCACAATTTCAACACCTATTTCAGAGACAATGAGGATTATGAGGTTATTTGTTTCACAGCAACACAGATCCCCGATATTGAAGGCAGACAGTATCCCGCAGGACTGGCCGGCAAGCTCTATCCTGAAGGAATTCCCATATATGATGAGAAGGATCTCAGGGAACTTATTATCAAGCATTCAATAGATACAGTGGTGTTCTCCTATTCAGATGTCCCTCATCAGTATGTAATGTCAAAGATGAGCGATGTTCAGGAAGCAGGCGCATCATTCATGCTCCTGGGTCCCAATGATACAATGGTGGAATCATCCAAACCGGTTATCTCCATTGTTGCAGTAAGAACAGGCTGCGGCAAATCACAGACAACAAGAAGGGTCTCCGAAATACTCAAGGACAAGGGCTATAAGCTTGTTGCAATAAGACACCCCATGCCTTACGGTGACCTGATGAAGCAGAAGGTGCAGAGATTTGAGACAATAGAGGACCTGAAGAAGCATAACTGCACAATAGAGGAAATGGAAGAGTATGAACCCCATATCAACCGCGGTACAGTAGTGTATGCAGGTGTTGATTATGAGGCAATTGTCAGGGAAGCTGAGAAGGAAGCTGACATTATTCTCTGGGACGGCGGCAACAATGATTTCTCATTCTATAAATCCGACCTGACAATTACTGTAGCAGACCCGCACAGACCGGGTCATGAACTCACATACTATCCCGGTGCAGTAAACACTCGTCTGGCAGATGTGATTGTGATGAATAAGGTTGACAGTGCGGATGCAGAGAATATTCAGACAGTAAGAGACAATATTCAGTGCGTCAATCCGGATGCAGTCCTTATTGAGGCAGCTTCACCTGTCAGTGTTGAAGACCCCTCGGTTATAAAGGGTAAAAGAGTGCTTGTTGTAGAAGACGGCCCGACATTGACGCATGGCGAGATGCAGTATGGAGCAGGTGTTGTTGCAGCCAGGAGATTCGGTGCAAAAGAAATAGTTGACCCGCATCCCTATGCAGTCGGCGAGATAAAGGCTACATATGAGAAATACCCCAAAGCAGGCGCAGTACTGCCGGCAATGGGTTATTCACCCAAGCAGATCAAGGACCTTGAAAAGACCATCAATGCTGCTGACTGTGACTCTGTTATTATTGCAACACCGATTGACCTGAGAAGACTTGTCAAGATAGACAAACCGTCGGTGAGAGTAGGATATGACCTGCAGGAGATAGGTAAACCTGATGTTGAAGATATTCTTGAAGATTTTATCAAAGAGAATAATCTTTAATTCAGTATGATGAAAAAGGCTGTTATTGCTTTTGGCGGTAATGCCCTCATTCAGGAGGGACAGCAGGGCAATGTGCATGAACAGTTTGCAAATACGAGAATGTCCCTGGACGGAGTAATTGAATTGCTCCGCAGGGACTATTCTGTTGTGATAACACATGGAAACGGGCCCCAGGCAGGTCATGAAATGATAAAGAATGAAGCTGCTTCCGGTCAGGCTCCTCCACTGCCCCTGGGTGTCATAGTTGCCGAGACACAGGGCTTCATAGGTTATATGATTGCCCAGTCACTTGACAACAGATTAAAGCGCGAGGGTATAGAGAGAAATGTTTCAACTGTCATCACACAGGTGCTTGTCAATAAAAATGACCCTTCCATTGACAATCCTTCCAAATTTGTCGGGAGATTCTATACTGAAAGTGAGATAGATGCCCTCAAGGCAAAGGGATGGGATATCAAAAAGGATGAGGGCAGGGGATACAGAAGGGTAGTACCTTCACCTGAGCCGGTTGATATTATTGAAAGCAGGGCAGTTGAGCATCTGCTTGAACAGGGTGATATTGTGATTGCTGCAGGCGGTGGCGGAATACCTGTTTTCAGAGACAGTGCAGGCAATCTGGAGGGAATGGATGCAGTTATTGACAAGGATAAGGCATCAGCCCTTCTTGCTTCAAATATCGGAGCGGACGCTTTCTTCATTCTGACAGCAGAGAAGTATGTATGTGTCAATTACAGGAAGGAGAATGAGAGAATAATTGAGAAGATGACTGTGGAAGAATGTCAGCAGTACTACAATGAAGGACAGTTCCCTGCAGGCTCAATGGGACCGAAGATACTCTCCATGATGAATTTCGTCAGTGCGACAGGCAAACCGGGGCGAATCGGTTCAATAGACCTTGCCAGGGATGTAGTGGCAGGAAAGTCGGGAACGGAAATAGTTAAAAAACAGTAATTGTTCAAAAGGGGAGTAAGATGAACAGAACACTCCTGCTTGTCAAACCGGATGCAACAGAGAGAAATCTGGAGGATGAAATACTGGATATTATAAGAGATAATGGTTTCAGAATTATCAGATCCCGCAGAGAAAAGATGAACAGGCAGAAAGCTGAAAGATTCTATGCAGTGCACAGTGACAAGGATTTTTTCAATGGCCTCATTGATTATATGACTAGCGGCGAGACACTGGGCGTGATACTTGAAAGTGACAATGCAGTTGAGAAACTGAGGGAATTGATAGGTGATACGGATCCCCATGAAGCGGATCCGGATTCAATAAGGGGCAGATACGGTCAGACACTGAGGCGCAATTCAGTGCACGGGTCTGACTGTAATCAATCAGCAAAACATGAAATAGAAGTATTCTTCAAGGAGTAGATATGAAGATTTCAACAATAGGCTTTTACGGGATCAGAAATATAGGCCCGGGACTTGTCCAGACACTTGCTGCCAGGGGTATGCATTCTGTTGTATATGAGAAGAATGATGATATCTATCACAATGCTGTTTCACTCATAGAGAGTAATGTGGAATATGAAATTGCACACTGGGGAATGACACGCAAGGACAAAAAGGTGATGATGTCAAGAATAGAGCATATTGACTCCTCAGAGGAACTGTTCAAAAAGGATATTGATATACTGATAGAGAGTGTTGAAGAGAATATTGAGGTTAAAAAACATACAATTGACAAGATAAAGGACAAGCTCAATCTCAATATACCTGTGATACTCACATCCCAGATCAACCGGCTTGAGGATATTCTGCCAGATGATTCCATTTCCGGCAGATGCGTTAATATACACCCCGTGCCCTCGGTGCCTGTATATAAGCTCATTGAGATGACAAGGCATAAGAATACATCCGATGTGACAATTGAGATTATTGAGAGTTTTATGGATAAACTGGACCTGGAGATCATTGAGATACCCGATTGTGCAGGCGGCATAGGACCGAGGATATTTGTCTCAACTGTACTTGAAGCATGCAGCGCCTTTGAAAAGGCGGGTGTTAATTTCCAATCTGCAGACGATATTATGAAGAAGGGCCTGAGGATGTACAAGGGACCCCTGACAATGGCGGACGAACTGGGGCTTCATACTGTGAAGATGTGGATTGACGAGATGTCCAAGTTTGACCCTGAGGCTTATAAGATGCCCGATATACTGACAAAGCTGATGGGCGGAGGATATACGGGAGCAGGCAAAGACAAAGGATTTTTAAAAGAGTAGGTTTATATGAAGATACTGGTGCTCAATTCAGG
>JAWOBN010000024.1:0-7363 GCA_046484245.1 bacterium
CCTCATAAAAGATTATGAGGCGAGGACAGTTCTCAGAAAGCGCCTTTGCCAACCCGTGCATAACCGGTAATTCGGTGCTGATGAGAATGTGTGAGCCTCACAGTCATTACATCAATCACTATGCTCAATGCTTTTTTATCCGGGAAACAAACATTACATAATAATTATATTCAGTGACTTTTTCTTATGAGGAAAGACGTGATATTATAAAAATGTGTCAATTATATTGACAAGCATTCAATTTCTTTTTACTATAGTAGAAAATAGGAGTATAGTATGAAGAGATTCCTCTTTCTCATATCACTCGCCTCAATGATACTTATAAGTGCAGGCATTAATTACACAGACAATCCCTCACAGTATCCTGCTTTGAAGGTAACATCCCACCAGCCTTCATCCAGGACAGTCAATTCCAAACCGGTTGACGAGATCTCATTGACATTCTCACAACCTGTTATTGGCCTGACTGAGGTGGAGGACCTCCCTGTGAAATACATATCCGATCCTCCTGTCAAGGGACATTTCAGGGCAAAGGGAAGAAACACAGTTGTATTCTTTCCCGAAAATGAACTGGATTATGACAGGGAGTATCAGTTCACCATAGTGAAGGGCCTCATGTCAGCAGATTCATCTGCTCTGCAGGAGGACTATACATTCACCATAAAACCTGTCGGTCTTAAAGTGATAAGGACCAATCTGAAATACTCTCAGTTCCATATTGATTCATCAATACTGCTTATAATGAATTACAAAACAGAACTGAATAAAATAAAAGAGAATCTCTCCATCAGGAATAATCTCACCGGACAATCAATTGATTATAAAGTCAGTGAACTGAAAGACCATCATATGCTTACTGCAGCCCGTTATCAGTATTCCAATGCCTACGGTATAATTATAAAACCCGTCAAACCCCTTAGTGTAGAGACACACTATTCTCTCAAACTATACATTGAAGACCTCATGATATCGCCATATGATTATCTCTTCAAAACATTCAACCGTTTTGTCTTTGAACAGAATGAGATACATATATCCGAACTGCCCTTTGACAGGGATGCTTCATTCATTCTCAAATTCTCCAATCCCATTCTCATTAAGAATCTCAATAAGACAATACGGCTCTTTGAAGAAGACAAACAGATAGAGATGTCCCTGATATACTATTATGCAGGGGACAATACATCCGCAAAACAGATATCCGCCTATGCCCCCCTTGAACCGAACAGCCGGTACAGGATTGAGATTCTCAAATCATTAAAGGATATACACTTAAACAACATCAATAATCCCGGCAATTACAGGGTCTATACAGGTGATTATATGCCCATACTGAATCTTGATAAATCGTACTGGTACAGTGATGATGTGGATATTACCATTAATTACCTGAACAGGGATTACTGTGACCTTTTTATACGTTTCATGGATATACCGCAGACAATAAAATTCCTCAACAATCCCCCTGATTACAATGAGCTGTCCCCTCCTCACTTTACAAAGAAGAGGATTGACCTGCCCGGCGAGAAAAATAAATTCAATAATCACTCCATCAATATCAACAAGACATTTGCTGAGAAAAAATGGCTCGGAGCAGGTTTCATCAGGGAGTATTACAAGAATTCATCAAACATGAAGTCCAATCATCCATTCTTATTCCAGCAGTCGTCAATTGAGATGTTTGCCGTATTCTCAAGCAAGAATGGTTTTATTCAGCTGAATGACAAGGAAACAGGCAATGCTGTCAGTATGGCAAAGCTCCTCCTCTACTCAAATTCCGGCAGGGTATTGAACAGACTGCAGCTGAAGGACGGCATGAATTTTATTGATTCCGGGGAGATGAATATCTTTGACTCATCATCCGGCCGGTTTATAGCCGGACTGACGGCAAACACCAATGTCCTCATGCCTGTTTATCATGAAAAACCGCGCATTCCACTGACAAGCGATATATTCACTGAGAGGAATCTCTATACATTAAAGGACACTGTTATTATAACAGGTATTGTAAGAGAGAGATCAGGCAATAATGTCATGGTGCCTAAGCTCAATGAGGTTCAGTACACACTGAGGGATTCAAAATACAATGAGGTTCTGAAGGGCAAAGTGAACCTCAATGCAAATGGAGTATTCTCCTTCAGGGTATTTATCCCCGATACATTCATTACAGGTTATTACTACTGCCAGTTCAATAACGGCAATGATTATCTGTCAAATATATCCTTCAGAGTGGAGGAATTCAAGAGCCCGGAATTTGAAGTGAATGTTTCATCCCGTAAACCATTCTATGAGACCGGCGAGAGCATAAGGATAGATATCTCAGGTAATTATCTGTCCGGATTCCCGATGGCCGGTGACAGTGCAGAGATAATCGCCACTGGTCACAGGACATCATTTTCATCATCACTGGTTCCCGGATTTAATTTCCGCATTGTCAATGACACTGTGTCACTGCCTGATACAATGATATACAAGAGGTCTGTTCTTTCAGAAGAAAGCGAGCATACATTTGTTGATAAATTCAATCTGAAGGGGGTTCATAATCCAATTGCAGTGAGTATCACAGGCACTGTTAAATCATCTGATAAGAAGAGTGTCTCCAATGGAACGGGTTTTGCCTACTATCCGCGTGAAAAATTCGCCGGCATCAAATTCACCAAATGCAGTGATTCTGATTCTGCACTGCTTCAATGGACTGCTGTCACAACAGATACAGTTTTTCTGAGAAATCAGAGAGCGGATATCACAATTCTCCGGTCCGACAATTATAATTTCTATGACCCTGACACTGTTTTCAATGAAAGAAGAACAAATACCGGTGATATAGATTCAGTCAAAATATTCTATGAGCCGAACAGCTACTATAAGGCAGAACTCAATTATGACAGGACAGAAGTTACAGCAGAACTCTATCCGTATTACTATGCTTCAATGCATAGTCCATTGTTCATAACAGACAAACAGTCCTACAGTATAGGCGATACAGCGCGCATCAAGATAATCCCCCCTGTGTCTGACGGAAACATATCTGTATTCTACGGCACTGATTCCATATTCAAAACGGATAATATTGACATAGATTCCGATACTGTACTCTATGAAATACCTGTCACTGACAATATGATAACAGGTTTTTATCTCTGCGCATTCATAACAGGCAATGATTCACTGCAGGACAGGACAATGAAGAACATATACATATCTGTTGACAATTCCATGAAAGACCTGAAACCCGAGATTTCTACAGACAGGGAGAATTATGAACCGGGTGACAGTGTCAGACTCACCATAACCACTGAAGACAGGGGTGAAGTGCAGGCTATTGTCTCTGTTGTGGACAAATCCGTGCTGATGCTCACCAATTATTCACTGCATAATCCGCTGCAGAGATTCCATAATTCATATTCCAATACATTTCAGATGTTTTCCTCCTATAATCTCATGTCCAATTACTATTCACCATACTACAGAAACGGTGGGGCAGGCTATGAGATGAGTGCTGATGCAGCTGCCCCGAGACAGAAGTCCATGGCGACTCAAGAGGAGATGGAGGCCGAGCCTTCTTCCAGGAAAACACCAGTCCCGTCACAGCCGCAGCCTCAGATAAGGAAGGATTTCAGAAAAACCGTATATTTCAATGCTGCTGTCAATGTGAAGAATGGGCGCAGAGAAGTGGTTTTCAAACTGCCGGACAATACAACAGAATATGAGATATCGGTTATTCTGGTGAGTAAAGATAAATTCGGATACACTTCAAAGAATATAAAGGCATCAAAGAAACTGATGATCAATGACGCACTGCCGATGTTTTTAAGACCCGGAGACAGGGTGGCAATTGCCTGTCTTGTACTGGATAATACCAAATTGTCCGGCCCTGTTGAAACAGGCATTGAAGAGATCAGTCTTGATATTGAAAGCAAGAAGAAGAGCATCAAACCTGTAAACAACAAAGCATTCTTTTCAATTGATGCAGACATACCGTACAGTGATTCACTCAAAGTGATGTTTTCAGCCCGCAAATCCGTTTATTCGGACTATGTGGAGAAGACAATTCCCATAATAGATAAACATGTATTTGAACACAATGCACTGTTCAGTTTCACACGGGACTCTGTCACTGAGAGGATTATCCTGGGTGATGATATTATCAAGGATATTTCTATTGTGGACATAACACTCTCCTCATCAAGAATAACAGGAATGACACTGCCGCTCAAATATCTCAATGATTATGAGTATCTCTGTCTTGAACAGAGACTCTCCCGCATCCTTCCCCTTATCACAGGAGAAGAGATATTCAATGAATATAATATGGGGCCTGTCCGGGGCAGACAGCTGCGCAATGCAGTGAAAACCGTATTGAAAGATATTCCCAAGTATCAGAGCAGCAATGGCGGGTTCATGTACTATGAAGACAGCAGATTTGTCAGTGAATACCTCTCTTTATACACCATGTATGTAATGAAGCTTGCTCTGGACAATGGATACTCACTGCAGCAGGATGTAATAGACAGGGGCATTGAATACATAGAGAGGATTGCAGTATCAGAACTCTCCGGTATCTGGAATTACTCCAATTATGCACGCTGGTCTATCAGAAATAATGCTGTCTATATACTGGCTCTGTACGGCAATACAGAGTACAGGAATCAGCTCAATGACATATTCAAGAACAGGGATAAACTGTATCTCTCATCAAAGGCAAAACTCCTTGAAACACTGGATATTTACGGTGACCGGACAAGCAGGGATACACTTGTTGATGAGATAAGAAGTCTGATAACACATGAAACAGAATATGCATTCTATGATGACGGGCTGTCTGACAGATGGCTCTTTCAGAATGATGTGAAGAATAGTGCTGCTGTTCTCAAATCATTGCTCAGTGTATATGGAGAATATGAAAAAGCCCCTCTCATTGTCAATTTCTTCCGCAAGAGGATAAAACAGGGTTTCTGGGTCAATACGCATACCACGGCACTTGTTCTTGAGGCATTGACTGAATTCTACAGGATATTTGAGAAGGATCCCCCGCGGTTCAATGCATCTGCTGTATTGAATGATGAGACAGTTATGCAGGCGCAGTTCAGGGGCAGGGAGGATTACAAGAGAGAAAGCATCATAAGCGGCAGGGATATGAAACAGGGCAAGAACATACTTGAGCTTATCAAGAAAGGCCAGGGCATACTTTACTATACAATTGACTACAAATACGCCAGAAAGGAGTATCCGGGTCCCCTCTATAATGGCTTTGAGGTAAAGAGAACCATAAGGACAATGCAGGGCAAGGAAGTGACAAAACTGCGCAGGGGCGAGATATATGAAATAACAGTGGATATCAGCACAAACAAATCACGTTCATTTGTCACAATTGACGACCCGCTCCCTGCCGGTGTTACCATAATAAAGAAGGGTTTTGCAACAGAAAAAGCCAATCTCACAGGTGATAACCGCAGGTCATATTACTGGGGCGGATTTGCACATGAGGAATTCTACAGGGACAGGGCTGTTGCATCAGCCATTTATCTCGGAACAGGCAAGCATTCATATAGATATTATGTGAAGGCAGTGGCGTCAGGCAGTTTCAAGCATCCGCCTCTCATGGTATTTGAGATGTACACGCCCTCAGTATTCGGCAGAACAGGCGGCAGCAGACTGGAAATTGAACAGTAGGATTACTGCCCCATTGCCTTGAGGACTATGCGCTTCTTTCTCTGACCGTCAAACTCTGCGTAGAATATCTGTTCCCAGGGTCCAAGGTCCAGTTTGCCGGCTGTAATGGGTATGATTGCCTGATGATGCACAGTAATGCGCTTGAGATGGGCGTCACCATTATCCTCACCTGTCTGATGATGCTTGTAGTCACCTACAGGGGCAATTTCTTCAAGCCATTCCATAATATCCTCCCAGAGCCCGCTCTCATAATCATTGACAATAATGCCGGCTGTTATATGCATGGCTGAAACAAGCACCATGCCCTCCTCAATGCCCGAATGGCTCACAAAATCACTGACCCTGTCTGTTATATGGACCAGTGTCTTCCTCTTGTCTGTATTCATCCAAAGATAATCTGTCTTAACTTTCATAACAACTCCTTCAAAAAGTCAATAGTTGATGGTTGATAGTCAATGGTCATTTTTTTCCCTTTTAGTATTTTCCGGACACTCTATCATTATACAAATTCCAAATACTTATTCAACAATGTTTCTTCTCAATATGATAAGGGACGGTGGTTAACTGTGTCAACTCATTGTTTGAAATAATATGATTTACATTGATTTTATCCGTAAAACTTTAGTGTTGATATTTTCTAAGTGGTATTTATTCAGGACATATAGTGATGAGTTGACACAGTTAACCACCGTCCCCAAATATTTGAGTCAAATTCTAAGACTACAAGATTAATGAAGAATAAGGGGCTTTGGGGTGGATTTGGTGATGTTCTATAACACCAGGTTCCGTACTTTTCATCATTGTAAGTCCAAAATTACTGGATTTTACATTATTGGTGTTGTAGCCATGCACCAGAATCTGCGGATATGGTCTATATGGCTCACTGTTTATTATCATATTAAAGGTGAAAAAGACAGTGAAAATTAAAAGAAACCTTTTCATATTCAACTCCTTATTTATCAATCAAGTTTATCAAGAGGGAATTTTATTGATTTTATTATCTCGTTATTACTATTATAAAGTAAAACTTCTTCTCGTGTACTGTCGGATGCAATTGCATATTCCATATCAGCTCGTGGGACATAGTTAGTTGATTTGATTATAATTGATTTTTTAAGCGAATTTAGAGAATCAAGTATAATTAAATAATCAGATGGCTTCCCATTTATATATCCATTGGTGATAATAATTCTTTCTGTTGTATTAATACAGAATGGTTTGTAATACCAATAAGGGATACAAATTGAATCATTATTGTTTATTATTGTATCTATTCTGCTATTATATATAGTTTTTACATTTCCATCTTCTAATATGATAAATTTCTTATAATCTTCACTAATCAAACAAACACTTCCTGATGAATTACATGAAATAAAATTTCTTCCATCGTTCAAAGTATAGTAACTATCATCAATATTTGAGTTTATTATGTTGTACCTTACAATATTACCCGTTTCTTCCTCTATTCCAATTATCTCATTATCATTGATCCATTCCGCTTCGTATATCCCTGGAATCTCCTGCCAGTCTGCTGATTCTCCTTCCATTATGTATGCATTACCATCAAGTGATATGAGTTTTTTGTCTCCGAGTATATCTATTTTTACTACTGTTGATAAACCTGTATAGTAATCCCCCTCTCGTCTAAGCAATAGTTCTTTCTCCCCTGTAAATACATTGATACGCC
>JAWOBN010000068.1:0-42262 GCA_046484245.1 bacterium
GCCTCATTCTACACACCTGTACCCGGCGGTGTGGGGCCTGTTACAGTCGCGACACTGTTCAGTAATTTATTGAAACTCAAAGAGATCTATGGATGATAAGGTTTACAGTGTAAGCAGCATCACATATTTCATCAAGGATACCCTCAAGAACAGCCTGCCTCAGGTTCTGCGTATTGCAGGGGAGGTGTCCAATTACAAACTCCACTCATCAGGACATCTGTATTTCTCCATTAAGGATGACAATGCATTGCTCAAAGGCGTGATGTTCAATGCGCGCAATAAGCTGAAGGATACAGTAAAGGACGGGGATGCTGTTATTATTACAGGCAGAATTGATGTGTATCCCCCATATGGTCAGTATCAGATAATAGCAACAGACATAGAACTGTCCGGGGAAGGAGCATTATACAGGAAATTCCTTCTCCTGAAGAAGAAATTGGAGAAAGAGGGGCTGTTCAGTGAGGAGAGAAAGAAGCCCCTTCCTCAATACCCCCTTTCAGTAGGTATTGTAACGAGTCCCACCGGTTCTGTGATTGAGGACATAGACCATGTCCTGACGAGGAGGGCTCCATATGTCAAAAAGCTCCTCTATCCCGCCAAGGTGCAGGGTGATAATGCGCATAAGTCATTAATAGCCGGCATTGAGTACTTCAACAGCAAAGAAACAGCGGATGTGATAATCATAGGCAGGGGCGGAGGCTCCCTTGAGGATCTATGGGAATTCAATAATGAGCAGCTTGCCTACACTGTGAGCAGATCGGATATACCGGTTATTTCAGCTGTGGGGCATGAAACGGATTTCACTATCTGTGATTTTGTTTCTGACAGGAGAGCTCCGACACCATCAGCAGCAGCAGAGATTGCAGTGAAGGATAAGGCGGATATACTGAATATGCTCAGTGAGAACAGAAATAAATTGAGAAAGATGCTTATGGACTGCACAGAGACCAGGAGAACATCTGTCGGCAAACTGAAGAACAGGTTTTACCGGAATGCCACTGACAGGATCAATATGAGGAAACAGCACTTTGATATGATGGCTGAAAAGATGGGCAGTACTGTGACAGAAAAATTATCCCGGAGAAAGGAATTTATCAATATTCTCTACAGGAGAATGATGAAACTCTCGCCTGCCCGGAAGTATGAGAAAATGAGGAATGAGCTCAGTTCAATGAAGAAGGATATGGACCATACAATGCTCATAAAGATGAATAATTACAAGTCGCTGATTGAGAAGAACAGGGCATCATTGAAGAACCTCAGTCCTGTCAGGATACTTGAAAAGGGATATAGTATTGTTTATAATGCTGATAATGATATAATTAACAGTTGCAGGAATACAACAGCCGGAGAAAACATTGAGATAAGGATGAAAGACGGCCGTGTTCCCGCAGAAGTCAAGGGCAAGGAGAATAAAAATGGAAACAAAACTGGAAAAGAAGATTGAAGAGATAGAGAGCATTGTCAAGAAGCTTGAAGCAGAGGAAACAGATCTTGATGAATCAATCAAGATGTATGAAAAGGGCATAACACTCATCAAGGAATGCGAGAATATCATAGGTGATTATGAAGAGAAGATAAAAAATGTGCTGAAGGAAGAAGAGAATGAATGATTTCTTGTCCCGCATCTCTGATAAGAGGAAACTCATAGACAGCAGGCTTGAATCATTATTCGCCAATGGGGATGAATACACCCATGACCTGTACAATGCAATGGCATATACAATACGCTCGGGAGGCAAACGCCTCAGACCTGTCGTTGTCTTGATGATATGGGAGCTTCTCGGCAGAGAGATCAATGATGAAATTCTCCCTGTTGCATGTTCAATAGAGATGATTCACACATATTCACTGATACATGATGACCTGCCTGCAATGGACAATGATGATTTCAGGAGAGGCAAACCTGCTCTGCATAAGAAGTATGATGAAGGCACAGCTGTACTGGCAGGCGACGGACTGTTCTCATACGCACTTGAAGTGTTCATGCAGGCTGATGTCAGTTCCGACACAATGGTCAAGGCACTCAAATTCTTCCTCAGGGAAATAGGCCCTGAAGGCATTGTCGCAGGTCAATTCGTTGACACCAATATAGACATGTTTGAGAGGGATGAATCCACTTTGAAATTCATACATAATAAGAAAACAGCATCTCTCATTGCAGCATGTTTTACACTGCCTGTAATAATTGCAGAAGAGACAGACAGAATTGAATCTTTCTACAGGCTGGGCAAAGGCGCGGGACTGCTCTTTCAGATAATTGACGATATACTGGATGTGACAGCAAGCCCCGATAATCTCGGCAAATCACTTAATAAGGATATCAAGCAGAACAAATTGACTTATATAACATTCTATGAACTGGAGGATGCAAGGAGAAAGGCTGAGATTCAGTATAATAATATCATGCATCTGGCTGAAGAAACGGGTGTGAAGAATACACTCATAGGTGAAATGTTAACATATTTCTACAAGAGGATATCATAATGTTTGCATTAAAAATGACGGGTATCATATTCCTGAGCGGACTGATAGCTCAGTTGATAAAAATTGTCTCCTTCTATATTGAGCACAGAAAGATTAATTTCAACCGATTCTTTGAGACAGGCGGCATGCCGTCCTCACATGCATCAACTGCAACAGCACTCACGATACTTGTCGGCATATATAATGGCTTCAACAATGTCTTGTTTATAGTCACATTGTTCTTTGCTATGGTTATCATGTATGATGCTGCAGGTATCAGAAGAGCTGCAGGCAGACAGGCAATAATACTGAACCGCATTGTTGAAGAGATTGTGAGAGACAAGCATATCAATGAAGAACGACTTGTTGAGCTGTTGGGGCATACACCACTTGAGGTGTTCATGGGATCTATTCTAGGAATTCTTGTAGCCGTAATATTTGCATAAGGAGTTATCATGGGTTTGCTGGACAATGTAAATTATCCTGAAGACATCAAGCAGATGAAATATCATGAGCTGAGGGAATTGGCAGGCGAGATAAGACGGTATATTATTGATGTAACATGCAAGACAGGCGGACATGTGGCACCATCACTCGGTGCAGTGGAAATTGCACTTGCAATGCATTATGTTTTTGACTGCCCCAAAGACAAGTTTGTATGGGATGTGGGGCATCAGTCATATGCTCACAAGATACTCACAGGCAGGAAAGAAGCCATGACGGGACTGAGACAGCTCAATGGGATAAACGGGTTCAACAATATCTTTGAATCAGAGTATGATGCCCTCACAGTGGGTCATGCGGGCACCTCCATGTCAGCCTCTCTCGGTATGGCTGCAGCGCGGGACATGAAGGGCGATGATTTTCAGATTGTCAATGTCATAGGCGACGGAGCAATGACAAATGGACTGGCATATGAGGCAATGAACCAGATTGCCCAGTTGAGACCCAGAATGCTTATCATACTCAATGACAATAAGATGTCCATTTCCGAGAATGTAGGCGGCATTTCACAGTATCTCAATAAACTGGAAACAACACCTGTTTACGGTTCTCTGAAGAATGAGGTCTGGGAGCTTCTGGGTGTATTGCCTGATAAAATGTCCGGCAGGGCGCGCGACCTTGCAAGAAGGATGAAGGAATCATTGAAGAACTTTGTCATACCGACAATACTTTTTGAGGAATTCGGCATACGGTACATAGGTCCTATTGACGGGCATGATATCAAGGACCTCATAGAAACAATGAGATCCGTAAGAAATTATAATGGACCTCTTCTCATACATGCTATAACGCAGAAGGGCAGGGGTTATAAGCCGGCAGAGAATGATCCCACGACATTCCACGGTCTGGGCCAGTACTGTGTGGATACAGGGAAGAAAGAGTCATCACCGGGCAAGAATGTTAAATATACCACTGTATTCGGGAAAACACTTGTTGAACTTGCCAAGAACCGGAAGGATGTAGCGGCTATTACTGCTGCAATGCCTGACGGAACAGGCCTTGTCCATTTTCAGAAAGCCTATCCGGAGCGATTCTTTGATGTCGGAATTGAGGAGATGCATGCAGCGGAATTTGCAGTCGGGCTTGCACTTGAAGGCATGAAACCGGTATGTGCCCTCTATTCATCATTTCTCCAGAGGGCATACGATCAGCTGATACATGATGCAGCACTTATGAAGCAGAATGTATTCTTTGTACTGGACAGGGCAGGTATTGTAGGTGAAGACGGACCCACGCATCACGGGCTCTTTGATCTCTCATATCTCAGGACAGTGCCTGATATGGTTATTATGTCGCCCAAGGATGAGGATGAACTGAGAAGCATGATAAAACTGGGGCTTGAATACAATGAGGGTCCCATTTCCCTGAGATACCCCAGGGGTGAAGGCATGGGTGTTGATATATCGGGTGATATAAAGAGCATTGAACTTGGCGCCAGTGAGATTATTGAAAGAGGTGATGACCTGCTTATTATTGCAATCGGGTCAGAGGTCTATCCTTCAATAGAAGCGGGGGAGATGCTTAAAAAAGAGGGAATCAATCCCACAATTGTCAATCTGAGATTCATCAGACCCCTGGACAGTAAAACAATAATGCCCCTGCTTGAAAAACACAGCCGCATTGTCACTGCTGAGGAGAATATACTCTCGGGAGGTATGGGCGAGATGATAGACCGTGTTATTGCCGAGAATAATATCAAATGCAGTATTGTCAATATCGGCATAAGGGACAGGTTTGTTGAAGTGGGTACACAGGCACAGCTGAGGGCAATGCATAAAATAGATTCAGAAGGCATTTATAGTACAATCAAGGAGCAATTCAGTGAATTTTCTTCGTAAAATATTCCCTTCGTACAATGAAAGACAGTTGAAAAAATACAGGCAGGAAGTCGGTATTATAAATCAGTATTACAATGAGTATCTTGACAATGAGATTGCTGCAGAGGATAAATCAGAGGAATTCCGCAAACGCATAGACAGTGGAGAGGATTTGGACACCATAATGCCCGAGGCATTTGCGCTTGTCAAATATGTGATGAAGAAGCTCTCTGACGAGAAGTATTCATACTCCCAGTACGGCATTCATTTTATCTGGGATATGGTCCCATATGACGTGCAGCTCATAGGGGCAATGGCTCTGCATGAGGGCAAGATAACCGAAATGGCAACAGGTGAAGGAAAGACACTTGTTGCAGTGATGCCTCTCTATCTCAATGCACTGACAGGCAGAGGCACATATCTCATTACAGTGAATGATTATCTTGCACGCAGGGACAAAGCCTGGATGTTCCCTGTATATGAGAATCTCGGTGTATCTGTCGGTCTCATCCAGTCCGGAATGAAACCCTCTCAGAGACAGGATGAGTACAGCAAGGATATTGTCTATATAACAAACAATGAATTCGGTTTTGATTATCTGAGAGATAATCTCACATATAATAAGAGGGACAAGGTTCACAGGGATGAATTCTTTTTCGGTATTATTGATGAGGTTGACTCTGTGCTTATTGATGAGGCAAGAACACCGCTCATTATATCCGGCCTGCCGATGGATGAGCATGACAGGGAGAAGACACAGAGGATTTACAATGAGCTGAACAGTCCTGTGAGGAGTTTCGTAAGACAGCAGGAGGATGTGGCAAAGGAATTGTTCAAGAAAGCAAAAAAGCAGCTGGAATCAGACAATTGGGAGGAAGGGATATATAATCTCCTCAAGGTAAAGAGGGCTGTGCCCAAGTATCCCCCCCTGCTCAATCTCTTGCAGGAAGCTGATATTGTAAAGGGCATGGAGGATACGGAGAATACTCTGAGAAGGGACAAGAATCTCCATAAAGTTGATGAAGGCCTGCTTTTCTCCATTGATGAACAGAGGAATTCTGTGCATATTACTGATGAGGGTGAGACGGAATTCTCAAAAATGAAGGGCGAGAAGGACTTTTTCATACTGCCGCAATTATCCATTGAACTGAAAGAGATTGAAGACAATAACAGTCTGAGCGAAGAAGAGAAATTCAAGAAAAAGGATGAGGTGAATAATATATATGCATCCAAGTCAGAGAAGATACATTCAGTGCATCAATTGCTCAAAGCGTACACATTGTTCACCAAGGATGTTGATTATATTATCAAGGACAGCAAGATTGTCATTGTTGATGAGCATACAGGCAGGCTAATGCCCGGGAGACGCTTCTCAGAGGGCATGCATTCGGCTATTGAGGCAAAGGAGAATGTGGATATTGAGGAGGAGACCAAGACACTCGCTACAATAACACTGCAGAATCTCTTCAGGATGTTTGAGAAATTATCGGGCATGACCGGTACAGCTGAGACAGAGGCACAGGAATTCAAGCATATCTATGATCTTGATGTGATTGTAATACCGACGAACAGACCTGTTATAAGACAGGACAGGAATGATGTGGTGTTTGTCAGGAAGAGTGACAAGGTAAAGTATATTACAGAGAGAATAGTCAATATACATAATGCAGGCATACCCCTGCTCATAGGTACAGCATCTGTTGCATCATCTGAGTATCTGGACAGAAAACTCAAAACGAGGAAAGATGCAACCGGAAGGAATCTTAATTACAATATACTCAATGCAAAGAATAATGAAAGAGAAGCGGAGATTGTTGCTGAAGCAGGCTATCAGGGTTCTGTCACAGTAGCCACCAATATGGCGGGAAGGGGCACTGACATCAAGCTGGGCAAGACAATAAAGATGCTGCCGGAACGCTCGGCAATGATACAGGCATTGAGAATGAAGGAAGCAGGGAGGAATCCGGTTATTGTCTGCAGCAATGAGACATCACTTCAATATATTGAGTATCTCAGAGAGCATGATAATTATCTCAGTGACAAGGAAGTATATTTCTCCAATGAGGAGAATGATGATAAGATACTCATAGCATCATCGGATTATGAGGGCAGCAGGGAGAGGATTGCACTCCCCGATACAGATGATCTGAAGGAGCGCAATGTATGTGTTGAATTTGACAGTGAAGGCAATTGTCTGGAGTATGTGCCTGCCGGTCTCTATGTGCTCGGGACGGAGAAACATGAATCGCGCCGTATTGACAGACAGTTGAGGGGGCGTTCGGGCAGACAGGGCGATCCCGGCACTTCCCAGTTTACCGTATCACTTGAAGACGATTTGATGAGGGTATTCGGTGCAGACAGGATGTCATCGCTTATAGACAGAATGGAGTCAATGTCCGGTGAACAGACAGCTGTTTCCCACAGACTCCTCACATCATCCATTGAGAATGCCCAGAAGAGAATAGAGAATATCAATTTTGAGAGGAGGAAATTCCTCCTGGAATATGATGATGTCATCAATAAACAGAGAGAGGTTGTATATGAACTCCGGGACTTCTTCCTCTTCAGGGCATTGCCCATAGAGTATGTCAACAGGGATATTTTTGACAAGCTCACTGACAAACTCTCCGCTGATCTGAAAAAGTACTATAATGATGATAATAATGTGGAGATGCGAAAACTGAAGAATTATATCAATCACACATTCCAGGTGAGTATCAGTGAGAAGGAGTTCTATGATACAGTAAGGAACAATGCATTACAGACAGAATTGGAAAAGAGGATAAAGCAGAGGATTGACAGAGAGAACAGGGAGATACTGGATTATATTTACGGGAACATACCGCCAATGGCTGAGGAATATGTGCTTTCAGTAATCAGACCCGGCTCCTTCAAGGAGGAGTGGCCCTATGACATAATCAATGATTATCTCCTTGCTCATTTCTCCATTAAAGCCGAGGAACCTGATGAGGATATCTCCATCAGTGAATTTGCAGAATCGGTCAGGGAGAAAATTGAGAAGAGAATAAAGGAGAGATGCGAGATACCACGGGAATTTGCCGATAAGCTCAATTATGTATTGACCCAGACATTCATCAGGGCAATTGATGCACAATGGGTTGAGCAATTGTATGAACTGGAGGCAATAAGAGAGGGCATTACACTGAGGGGTTATGCAAAGAAGGATCCTCTTGTTGAATTCAAGAAAGAGGCGTATATACTGTTCTCAGATCTGATAGACAGTATATACACGGAATTTATCAAGAAGTTCTTTGAAAGCAAGATACTATCCGATATTGAGGAAATAGGGAATAAGCAGTTTGAGGAGAAGAGGCCTGCAATATTCACCGGCTCGCGTGAAGAGGACAGTCAGAAACAGGAGCCATTTGAGAGGAAGAATGAGAAGATAGGCAGAAATGACCCGTGCTGGTGCGGCAGCGGTAAAAAATACAAACACTGCCACGGCAGGAATAAATGAAAAAAGAAGAGGCAAAAAATAGAATAGAAGAACTCCGCAAAGAGATAAGAAAATATGATTACCTCTATTATGTCAAATCATCCCCGGAGATCAGTGATTATGAGTATGACCGTCTGTACAAGGAATTGGAGAAACTGGAGAATGAGTATCCTGACCTTGTAACTGAGGATTCGCCGACACAGAGGGTATCAGAAAAACCGGTTGAGGGATTCAGGAAGGTTAAGCATGAACCGAGGATGTATTCCCTGGATAATACATATTCCAATGATGAATTAAAGAGATTCTATGATAGAATTGAAAGGGAGACAGGCGGGAGTATAGAATATCTCATTGAACCCAAGATTGACGGTGTTGCTGTATCTGTAATATATGAGAATGGTTCATTGAAACAGGGGATTTCCCGGGGGAATGGAATAGAGGGTGATGATATTACAGAGAATATCAAGACAATAAAGGCATTGCCTCTGAAATTGAGGCAATTGGATGACAGACCCCTCACTGTGAGGGGGGAGGTCTTCTTTACAAAGGAGAGATTTGATCAGATCAGGGATGAGTATCAATTTGCCAATGCGCGGAATGCTGCAAGCGGCACTATAAAGCTGCTTGACCCGGGGGCAGTGGCAGAGAGGGAGCTCTCCGTAAAGATTCACACTGTTGTTTCTGATATTGCCGACACTGAGCAGGAGGTGCTTGAGAAACTTAAAAATGCCGGTCTTCCTGTTGTGGATAAGACGGGTACTGCGGAGAGTCTTGAGGAAATATTTGAAATAAAGGACAATTGGGAGGAGGAGAGGCACAGTCTGCCCTATGAAACAGACGGCATTGTACTGAAGGTCAATAAGCTTGATATACGCGATGAGATCGGATATACATCAAAATCCCCGCGCTGGGCTTTTGCATATAAATATAAACCGGATAATGCCCTGACAAAACTGAAGAGTGTGGATTTCCAGGTAGGCAGAACAGGTGTTGTCACACCTGTAGCAAATCTTGAACCTGTTCAGCTGAGCGGCACTACGGTGAAAAGGGCAACACTGCATAATTTTGACGAGATAGAGCGTCTGGATATAAGGGTGGGTGATATAGTGGAGGTTGAAAAGAGCGGCGAGATCATACCCAAGATCACAGGCGTGAATAAAGAAGCAAGGGAAGAGAATGAGATTCATTCTATAGATAAACCCCGGGAATGCCCCTCCTGCGGGGAGAAGCTTGTCACAATTGACGATGAAGTAGCACTCAGATGCATTAATGTGAATTGCCCTGCCCAGATTGAAGCCAAGATTCAGCATTTCATATCCAAGGAGGGCATGGGTATTGACTCAGTGGGTCCTGCTCTGATAAGACAGCTGCTGGAGAAGGGGAAGATAAGCAATATATCCGATATATATAAACTGAATAAGGATACACTGATGGAACTGGAGAGAATGGGTGACAAGAGTGCCTCCAATGTGATAGAGTCCATTGAAGAGTCAAGAGAAGTGCCTCTATCCAAATTCATCAATGCACTCGGTATCAGGAATGTGGGACAGTATCTTGCAGGAGTGCTTGCAGACAAATTCCATTCAATAGAGAATCTTGAAGATGCGGGCCGTGAGGCACTGCTTGATATAGACGGCGTGGGGCCGGAAGTCGCTGATTCAATTATTCTCTTCTTCAGCAATGATGAGAATATTCATGAAATTGACAATCTTCTGTCAGCAGGCGTCAAACCTGTCTATCACGGGGAGGGTCAACTGGGGAATAAGAAATTTGTCGTGACAGGGAAACTGGAGCATTTTTCAAGAAGCGAGATAAAAGATTCCATAATCTCACACGGGGGCAGGGTATCGGGTTCTGTCTCTTCAAATACCGATTATCTCATTAAAGGAAGTGAACCGGGTTCCAAACTGAAGAAGGCAGAGGAACACGGTATTGATATAATTGATGAAGAAGAATATTTAAAGATGATAGGAGAATAGATGAAGGTCCATCTTGCAGGATACAATTATGATCTGGAATTCGGGGAGAATATTAGAACACCTGAGACACTCTCAGCTGCCTATGCGAGGATATCCCGTTCTGAGAAGAGTGTGGAGCGCCTGCGCGAGGAAGCATGCAGGGGAGTTCAGAAGGCAAGGAAATCAAATGAGAAAATCATATTCGGCCTGGGGCATGCGTCAGTTGCTGAACATGCTGTATTCAATTTTGATATTATTGATATATCACGTTATCTCACTGAAATGCTGCAGCATCACCGTCTTGCATCATTCACTGAAAAGAGTCAGAGATATGTCAAATTCAACAAGAATTTTTATATACCCTCCCAGATAAGGGGAACAAAGCTTGAAAATGAGTTTGAGTCATTCTGCAGGGAATGTTTTGAACAGTACAGCAGTATAATTGACAGATGTCATTCAGCTGAAATTGAAAAGGATAAGATCAATGAGGATGCCAGATATGTCCTTCCCCTGTCAACCTATACGCAGATGGGTATGACAGTGAACGGCAGGACACTGGAATATATGATTGCTGTCCTCAATTCCCGTGATATGCCGGAAGCGCGTGATCTGGGGCATGCATTATACAGTAAGGTCAGTAAACTGGCACCGTCCATAATAAAGTACACAGAGGGCAGGGAGCATCTCAGGCACAGGATTGATTCTCAGGGGAACGGGACATTTGACATTGAGTTACTGGACTATACACCTAATGCCAACAGGGATGTTGCTGCAATGCATCTCTTTGAATCAGGTATTGAATACAGTAGAGCTGTAGAAAAGGCGCGCAGCAGGGAAGTCAGACAATCAGTATTCAAGGATATATTCAGCCATATGGAGATGTGGGACAGACCTCCGCGTGTGTTTGAGCACAGTAAGTTCACATTCGGACTGAGTCTTTCAGCATCTGCCTATGCACAGCTCAAGAGACACAGGATGTCCAGTCAGACAGTACAGGCGTATAATTTCAGTGAGAAACCCGTAATACCCGGGACACTAACTGCAGCAGGTGCTGACAGCATCATACATGAGATGCATGAGAAGTCCGTATTAATGGCAGAGAAACTCGGGAATGTCAGTCAGTCCATTATGCCTTATGCTGCATTGAACAGCACCGGAAGGAATGTCATTATAACAATGAATGCAAGGGAGATATATCATTTCTCACGCCTTAGAAGCGACAGGCATGCTCAATGGGAGATAAGGGATATCTCGGACAGAATCTGCAGTATGGTGAAGGAAATATACCCGGATATGTTCATGCTGCTGGGGGGTAAGGACAGCTTCAGCTCCATCAGGGGGAATCCAAGTGAATTATGAGGATAAAGCACTCCGGTATCACAGTGAGCCACTGCCGGGCAAGATAAGCATAAGCATCACAAAGAGATGTGAAACAGCAGATGATCTCTCCATGGCATATACACCGGGTGTGGCAGGGCCCTGCAGGGCAATAGAGAAGAACCCGCTTATGGCAGGCAAATATACTGTCAGAGACAATCTGGTGGGTGTTATTACAAATGGGACTGCAGTCCTGGGTCTGGGAAACATAGGCCCGCTTGCATCCAAGCCCGTTATGGAGGGCAAGTCAGTACTGTTCAAGAAATTTGCAGGCATTGATGTGTTTGATCTTGAGATAGATGAATCTGAGCCGGATAGATTCATTTCAATTGTCAAATCCATGGAACCCACATTCGGAGGCATCAATCTTGAGGATATACGCGCTCCCGAGTGTTTTTATATTGAAGAGCAATTGAAAGAGAAAATGGACATACCTGTATTCCATGATGACCAGCACGGTACAGCTGTTATTGCAACAGCAGGTCTTATTAATGCACTGGAAATTACCGGTAAAGACCCGGCCTGTATCAGAATGATTGTCAGCGGGGCAGGTGCAGCAGCCCTCTCATGCATTGACATGTTCATGAAACAGGGTATAAGGAGGGAGAATATATTTGTATTTGATTCAAATGGTATGCTTTCAAAAGAGAGGGATTATATCAATGATTATAAGAAACAATTCGCCTTTCATGAGAAGTCACGTACAATGGACAGCATTACTCAGAACGCGGATCTGTTCCTTGGACTCTCTGTAAAGGGTGTGCTTAAACCTGGTATGCTCAAGAGTATGAACAGAGACCCCATAGTATTTGCTCTTGCAAATCCCGATCCGGAGATTGATTATCACACAGCATGTCAGGTGAGAGATGATGTTATAATGGCTACAGGGAGAAGTGATTATCCCAATCAGATAAACAATGTACTGGGATTTCCATTTATCTTCAGAGGGGCTCTGGATTGCGGAGCAGTATCCATCACGCAGTCAATGAAACTGGCTGCTGCAGAGTCACTTGCCTCTATTGCCAGGGAAAGGACACCAGACTCTGTCAAGAGCATTTACGGGAAAGACCTGCAGTTCGGAAGGCATTATTTCATACCCAAACCATTTGACAGACGTGTTTTTGTTGAAGAATCAACAGCAGTGCTAAAAGCAGCATTGAATGAAAAGGTAAACAGAAAGCAAATTGACCCTGTTAAGTATAGGAATAAACTGGAGGAAATGATATGAAGAAATTGATGTTTGTAATACTCATAGCAGTAATGCTCTTAAGCGGATGCAGTGCATTCAGGCAGCTCAATACAATAAAGAATCTCTCTTATGACCTTGAGGGTATAAATATGGGGATGCCTGCAATAGGTGAATTTGCACTTCTGGTTGATATCGGTATCTATAATCCCAATGACACAGAGGTAGAGATAAGGGATATGAACTATACTGTTTTTGTCAATGACATAAAGATAGGAACAGGCAGGTCTCTGGACAGAATGGTCATAAAGAAGAAGGACAAAACAGTGTATCATACAAGGATAGACCTTGATATGGAGGATTTGAAGGAGAATTATCAGACACTTTTAGGCAGCAAGGAGTTCAATGCAGTAGTTGCGGGTGATGTGACATTCAATACTTCTGTCGGCGAACACACTTTCCCCTTTGAATTAAAGAGGCGTGCAGGAAAGTAAGTAAAACATAATTGAATAGAAGGAGTTATTTATGGAATGGTATTTTGCAGTTCTGAGAAATTATACACAGTTCAGCGGCAGGGCAAGGCGAATGGAATTCTGGATGTTTGTGCTTGTTAATTTTGCCATTGGAATTGTGCTGGGCTTCATTGAGAGCCTGCTCGGCGTACCCTCAGTACTATCGGGTCTTTACGGTCTTGCAGTACTTATACCCGGCATAGCTGTCACAATCAGGCGGCTTCATGACACAGGCAGATCCGGAATCCTCTGGCTCATAGGACTTATCCCCATTGTGGGATGGATTATACTGATAATTTTCCTGGCAGAGGACTCTAAGCCCGGTGATAATCAGTATGGGCCCAATCCGAAAGAGCATATGCCCTCAGGGCAGTAGCAGCATAGTGTCATAATAATGACATTATGCCCTATCCTCCTATTGAATATATTCAGTAGGTATATTAAGATATAGAAAAGGAGGCGGGATGAAGCGGATAATAATTTTAATAAGTATTGTATGTTTTATATCCATGACTGTATGGGCTGAGAACCCTGTGTTTCAGACAGATGATAAAGAATCCGCGGAGAAAGGGGAACTATTTGACTCAGACAACAATGAAGCAGAAGAGGAGTATCCTGAAGGCAGTAAAGAGGCAAACCCTCCATGCTGTATGGAACTGGGTTTCTTAAATCCCTCTATGAATACAGTGAAGGACAATATATGCCTCGGCATGATTGCAGGTTCACCAATAGGTGCTACTATAGTGATATCCTTTGTCGCATTGATTATTTTTCTTATTATCATGGTAATTGAACTGATATTCTCACTGGGACAGAGCACTGTTATGGCTGACAGTTTTGAACGGATAGCTGTACCGGGATTCTTCACTGTTCTTGGAATATCTGTGTTTGCAAGCATTGCAATGAATCTGCTGACCCCCTATTATGATTATGAAGACAAAGAGACCCATAAGCCGCTGAGCAATCCTTCAGTATTGCTTCAGAGAGCAGGCGGCTGTCTGATAAGCACAGGTATCGGTGTGCTTATTGTCTTTCTCATAGCTCAAAACCTCGGAGACAATAATTGAATATAATACTCATTGCATTGTTTATCTCCTGTCTGGGCATATCGGGCAGTAAAGCAACTCCTGCAGCAGATATCACTGACATGGATTCACTCTTTCATTTCAATGATACACTCACTGTCCTCAGTGAATATGCTGACAGCAGGCAGGTAATAGAATTAAAGATGAAACAGGTAGAAAATATTAACAGATACAGGAGCCAATACGGTGTTCAGGATGTGTGTATGGATATACTCGCATCAAGGATTGCCAATAAACATGCTGCTGAAACAGTGAAGAATGATTATTTCGGTCATATAAACAGGGAAGGGCATCTGCCTTTTATGAGATACGGGATTATCGGCGGACAACATCATATACTGGAGAATCTTGCAATGAACAGAATGCATTATTATTATAAGAACAGGAGCATAATGGAAGGTGATGAAGAGAAACTCCGTGCTGCTGTGGGCGATACATTATCCATAATGAAAGAGGCTCTGGATGATTTTATGAAAGAGGGACCCGGGGGCGGGCATCATGATAATATTGTAATGGCGCATCATAATCATGTGGGCATTGGTTACAGTGATACAATTGTCAATACAGGAGATACACTAAAATTCAGAATGGTGTATGCTGAGGAATTTGTTGACAAATACATAAGCTTCAGCAAAATCCCGTCAGTAGTCTCTGTAAACAGCACTTTTATGATAAGCGGCGAGATAATGGATAAGGATGCAGGGCCTGCTATACTTATTGCATACAGATTTGATGAACCTGTTGTTCAGAGCATTGATGATATAAACCGCAGTGATAATTACAATGATTATTCTGATGACAGTGTCATTGAATTATGGCCCTGGGATTTGAAGGAGTTTATCAGTGGAAGAAGATTTTCAGTACCTCTGAAATTTGACAGACCGGGGATGTACTATATACAGATTTTCTTATCAGACCCTGTTAAGGATATACCGTATGAAGGGGGATCATTCTCAACAGATAATGCATTTCCCGCTTCCGGCATTATTATATTTGCAGAGGAATGAGTATGCAAGACATCAGAGCCCTTATAATTGTGTTTTATGCTGTACTGCTCTTTACAGTGCTTGTTGTGTTTTTAGCCCTCAATAAGCGTTATGAGAACCGGAAGGATTTTCTCGGATTCTTTATCATGGGTATTGTATGGATAATATCAGGACTCCTGTTCAATATGTGGGGATTTACTGCAGGGGGCCTTATCTTGGCTATAATAGGTGTTGTAAATATCAAGAAATGGAAGAAGCATAAAGATCAATGGGCGGGTTTGAGCAGGAAGGACAGACAGATAAAAATTGCATTGATGACAGTGCTGGGTTTACTGGTGCTTGCGTCAATAATACTCTATTTCACTGTTTTATAAGGAGGAATAATGAAGAGATGTCCTGCATGCGGAAGAACCAATAAGGATGATTCCAAATTCTGTTACAATTGCGGGGAGAATCTGGAGAATGCTCCTGTTTCTTCAACAGCAGATGATGTGCCTCTTGAGATCAAGGGGTGGAATATGGGGGCATTCATGCACAATATACTCTGGGGTGTTGCAAATGGAGTGTATGAGGCATTATGGTCTCTTGTTGTTATCATTCCCTTTGTCGGATGGTTTGCTGCAGTCGGTATATGGATATGGCTCGGCCTTAAAGGTAATGAACTGGCATGGAAGAAACAGACATGGGACAGTGTGGAGGACTTCAAAAGATGTCAGGGGACATGGAACAGGGCAGGCTGGTTCACACTGATTATGGCAGTAGGCCTCAGTATTATTTATTTCTTCATATTCATTTTCATTGTAATGGCTGGTGTTCTTGCCGAATCACCCGGTATATAAAATGATATAAATGTGATATGACCGGAATGGATAATCAATAAGTAACATTAAAAAGGAGTTTATATGTCAATGAAATGGCTCATTTCAATAATTATAATAATTTTGATTTCCTGCAGTACAGGTCATATTGAACTGGATATTGACAGAGAGAGTAAAATACCGCAAGGAAATGAGAAAATAATGCCGGAAGATGACCAGTTTCCGCCTATAGTACATTCATCCGGTTACGCAGAACCCGAGCCGATTGCAGGTCCTTTCAATACAGCAGGGGCTGAAGATTCACCTTTCATGTCTTCTGATGGACTGAGGTTTTTCTTTTTCTTTACACCTGACCTCAATATACCGGCTGAAGAACAGATAACAGACAGTGTAACGGGTATATGGTATTCTGAAAAAGAAGCAGGGAGCTGGACAGAGCCGCAGAGACTCTATCTTGAAGGACTGGGGACATTGGATGGATGTGCTTTTATGGAGGCGGATACATTGTGGTTCGGTTCAGTCCGAACAGGTAATTTTGGTGAAGTGGATATATATAAAGCATATTATGATGGTGAGTGCTGGACTAATGTGGAGAATGCAGGTGAATTACTCAATGAAACTTATGATATAGGTGAACCGCATATATATAAAGACACAATGTATTATGGTGCTCAAAACAATGGAGATTATGATATATATTTTACAGTACATAATAATGGGACATGGTCAGAACCTTTGACTGTAAACAATATCAATGAGCCGGATAGGAATGAGAATCTGCCTTTTATTAATTCAGATGGAACAGAACTGTGGTTTACAGGAGAGAGTTCTATGGGATATACAGGACCTGCTGTCTACAGATCTTTGAAAAATGATACCGGATGGGGAATCCCTGAAGAAATAATATCCAATTTTGCAGGTGAACCTGTTCTTGATAATGACGGCAATATTATTTTTGTCCATCACTTTTTTGATTCTTCAGGAATACTTATAGAGGCTGACATCTATATCAGTGAAAAGCAATGATATATATAAATATAGATGAATTTGTGTTAAAGGAGGATATGTGATAGAGTCACCTGTATTTACCTGGATTATACTGCCTCTGCTTATTATTATTGCGAGGATTGTGGATGTTTCCATTGGAACAATAAGGATTATTATAGTGGGTAAGGGATATAAGTACATTGCCCCCATACTGGGTTTCTTTGAGGTGCTTATCTGGCTTATTGCTGTCAGCCAGATACTGAGCAATTATGCCGGTCCCATTACATACATAGCTTATGCAGCAGGATTTGCTGCAGGTAATTATATAGGCATTATCATTGAAGAAAAACTCTCAATGGGTCTTTTTATTATGCGGATAATTTCAGGACAGGGCACCAATGATCTGTGCAAGGAGCTATCAGAGAGGCACTTTGGTGTCACAAGGGTTCAGGCAGAGGGGGCCAGAGGTCCTGTTGAACTTATCTATGTTATTATCAGAAGAAAGGATATGCCTGAGATAAGAGAGATAATTTCACATGTCTCACCGGGCATATTCTATACAATTGAGGATGTGCGTGCAACCAGTGAGGGCATCTTCCCGCCCGGTGAAAAACGGATAAGCAGAAAATTCTTCAAGAAGAAAATGAGCAGAATAGGGCTGAAAAAGGGAAAATAGAGGCGGGCTTTAATCCTGAGTAAACCTCAGTAAACATGTTTATTGTTGGAGAGGATAATGGCTGTCAGATAGACAGCCATTGAAACTTTTCCTTATTTTTTCTTCTCTCTTGCATGAGCCATCACAGGTCTGCTGCTATTGGTCTGACTGTTGAATTTATCAATTATGGACTCTGCGTCCCTGAATGGGACTGTGACAAAAGAAAACTTATTCATCACTGCAACATTGCCTATATGCCTTCTTTCAATGCCTGTTTTTTTCACAAGCATATCAATCAGTCCTCTTTTGGACAATTTATCCTTTCTCCCCATTGCAATGAAGAGCCTTGTTGTGCCTTTGCCTTCAACTGAGCTGCTGCTGTGCAGACTGGAATAATTATCCCTGTCAAACTCATCCTTCATTGTATGTTTCAGGAGTGCGGACAGAACATTGACAGGTTCATAACCTTCAGCAAGTATCTCTTCTGCAATATCCATGTAATCAGTATGTTCATCCTCATTGATAATTGATATGAGCTCGTCTTTCACCCTGTCTTTCTTTGACTGTATAATATCGTCAACATCAGGTAATCTGCCTTTCTTGATATCTGTTCTAGCCATTCGCTTGATGGAGCTGAGCCGTTTGTATTCCGACGAGGTGATGAATGTTATTGCTATGCCTTTTTTGCCTGCTCTTCCCGTCCTGCCGATTCTGTGCACATAAGAGTCCGGATCCTGGGGAAGAGAGTAATTGATAACATGTGTCAGTTCCGTTACATCAATACCCCTTGCAGCAACATCAGTTGCAACAAGAATATTGATTCTTTTCTTTCTCAGTTTATTGAGTATCTTTTCCCTTTGATTCTGTGAGATATCACCGTGAAGAGCATCTGCGTCATATCCTCTGTCCACGAGCCTTTCGGCAAGCTTTGATGTTTCTACCTTTGTCCTGCAGAATATCAGACCGTAAAACTCCGGCTCTATGTCAATAATACGTGTTAATGCCTCCAGTCTGTCAGACCTTGCAACCTCAAAGTATATCTGTTCTGTTAATTCTGTGGTGAGCTGCTTTGTTTTTATTACTATTGTCTTGGGGTTTTTAAGATACTTCTTTGCAAGAGACCTGATTCTTTTGGGAATTGTTGCTGAGAAGAGCATTATTCTCTTTTCTTCCTTATCAGCCATTTTCAGTATCTCTTCAACATCATCTATGAATCCCATATTGAGCATCTCATCTGCTTCATCCAGTATGAAATACGAGACATCGTGCAGTTTTAATGTCTTTCTCCCCAGATGATCCTTGATTCTCCCCGGTGTCCCGACAACAATATCCACACCCTTCTTGAGTTTCCTCAATTGAAGATGCATGGACTGTCCGCCGTAAACAGGGATAATCGTGAACTTTTCTTTGCCTTTCAGGGAATTGATTTCCTCAGCAACCTGAATGGCGAGTTCTCTTGTTGGGGTTAACACTATTGCCTGGGGATATTTGCCTCCCGGCACAATCATATCTATGAGGGGCAGACCGAAAGCAGCAGTCTTACCTGTGCCTGTCTGCGCCTGAGTGATTATATCCTTTTCATTTTCAAGCAGAAGGGGGATTGTCTTTGACTGAACATCCGTGGGTTCTTCAAACCCTTTCTTCTCTATTGCATACATTGCATTTTCTGACAGACCTAATGATCTGAACTTTTCCATACCTTTCATTTTTCTCCTTATGTATTTCTTATTTGGGAAATAGCCGGTTAGATTTGCTAAATAATATAGCTAAACAGGTAAATGTCAACCCTTAATCATGCAACTGTCAAGCTCAAAACCAAATACCTCTCTTTGAGGTAAATCAATATCTCACCAAACATATACCAAAAAGCCTTCATCCTCCTCTAATCCCTTAGATCCAAAATTTTGGGGACGGTGGTTAATTTTGTCAATTTAACTTTTTAATAAACAGAATTATAGCGCAACATAACATTTACATAAAGCAATTAATTACGTAAGTTAAGAAATAGCAGAGGACTTAAATTGACAAAATTAACCACCGTCCCTTTAACTTTAAAACAGTGCTATTAAGATGACATAAGAAGATTTCTTTGCAGCTGGTCTTTCTTACATTGAGCCGGAGGCTGATGGCTTAAGGCAGACAGCCACTATAAGATACAAATAGATTCTGCCAAAAACAGCCCAAAACCCGCTATAACCTAAGCTAAAACTTGATTTACACGACATTCTGTCCAAATCCCGGGGACGCCCCTTTACAATGTCGACATTTTTGTTACGCAATAATATAATTTATGATCCATAATTCAGTTAAATTACAATATGGCCTAAGTTAAAACATATCGTGGTCAAATAAATGTCGACAATTTCAACATACGTCCTTGGGAATTGGAGGAAATAGGGCGGGATAATAATTATGAATACTTAAATCCGGCAGGAGAGAAGGAGGTGTGTATTGGTTATGTCAAATAATAATCCCCGGGATTTGGATGCAATTTGCCTTGGTATTCTCTGATTGGAAACTGCTCAGCCAACCGTAAAACTGTTCTTTCCTCTCTTCTTGCTCTGATACATTAGCATATCTGCTCTTTCAATATTCTTTTCAATGGATATACCCCTGTCAATAAAATCAGCTCCAATGGATACTGTGCATCCAATCTCTCTGCCATTATAAATTATACTGGTGCCTCTTATCAGTTTGAGGATCTTCTCTGCTATAAATCTGAGTTCTTCATTATTGACATCTTCAATGAGAGCTACGAATTCTTCACCACCCCACCGTCCGACAATATCATACTTCCTCACTGAATTGAGCAGGGTCCGTGCAACATTCACCAGGAGTCTGTCACCTGCATTATGACCGTATGTGTCATTGAACTGCTTGAAATTGTCAATGTCTATGAAAATGATTGCCGATTTCACGGACTCCCTGTCTGACTTTTCCATATGCTTCTTTATCTCCTCTTCAATATACCTGCGGTTCGGTATGCGGGTGAGGGGATCTATCAAAGCAAGATTCTGCAGGTCCTTGATCTTCTCCTGATAGAAGAATTCATTGGATTTGTTCTTGATAATCTCAATAAACCTGAGCAACTGACCATTATCATCCAATACCTTTATAATCGTGCTTATTACAGGGAATCTATGACCGCTTTTATGTTTTATATAGAGAAAATCCGTTGAAATGCTGCCGGACTGCATTGCCTTGGAGTAGGGGCATTGATCTGTTTTGCAGAGAAAATCACCGGATTCATTTGTATGCATAAGCGCCTGATTGCATGTTTTCCCCTCCACTTCTTCAAGGGAATATCCTGTGAGCATTTCCATTGTGCTGTTCCAGTACTCAACACCTGTTGTACTGTTACGGATCACTATACCATCTGAGACATGACTGAATATAAGTTTTGCTGTCTTCTCATCAATATGCATATATGAATTATATTCCAACCGTATGTGATTGCAAGCAGATAGCAGAAGAAATTCAGATTATTTTGTTGATTATTGAATTTATCTGTCTATAATTTAATTATGAGAAAGAATATTGAACAGCAGAAGCTGTTTATCCAAGCCCTTATTTCACGGGGTGAGATACTCTCTTTTCTGGGGAATAATGACAGGGCTTTAGATGACGCGAACAGAGCTGAAGAATACGCCTCCGGAATCAAAGACCCTCTTCTCACCGGTCACAGTCTCTATCTCAAATCCAAGATTTTTGCTGCAGCAGCTAAATATGAAGAGATGCGCAGGGTTGTATTGAAGGCTGACAAGATGTATAGAAAGGCAGATAATCTGGCCGGTCAGGCTGAGTGCCTTCATCAAATTGCCTATATATACGATCACAGCGGTCAATTTGATAAGGCGCATGAGTATTATTTGAAGACCCTTGAATTGCAGAAATCTGTGAACAATATCTCAGGGCAGGGTTATATTTACATCAACAGGGGGACAATGTATGACAGCAGGGGCAAGTTCAAAGAGGCATTGAATTCATATAAAGAGGCAATGAGGCTTTTGAAGAAAGCCGGGGATCTTTACGGCCAGGCATATTGCTTGAATAATATGGGGTTTATCAGGAATGCAATGGGAGACAGACAGTCGGCATATGATTACTATACAAAAGCATATAAATTGTTTAAAAAAATCGGCGAAGCATTCGGGCAGTCCATGTGTATGAATAATATCGGCAATACACTGAGCAAAATGGGCAGATTCAATGAAGCTGAATCTTATTTCAAGGATGCAGCCATTATACAGGAGAGAACAAATGATCTGCACGGTCTGTCATATTCCTATAATAATCTGGGGAGGATATATCTGAAGAGGAATAAACCGGAACTCTGTCTGGAGTATCTTCTGAAGGCAATGAAACTGCGGGAGAAAATCAATGATAGTTATGCATGTATGCTGAGCTATTACAGTGTAGGCAATATGTATAATAGAACAGGCAGAATAAAAGAGGCAATTGCCTTGCTCAAGAAATCACTGAATCTCAGTGAAGACCTCAAGGTCCCGGGTTATTATATAAGTGCTTCAGCAAATCTGGGGAAGATCCTTGTTTTGTCCAATATGGTTGATGAAGGTATTTCTTATTACCGCAGATCATTGAAGAAAGCCATTGAAACACAAGCCAATGATAAAGTACAACAGGTAGCAGAGGCTATAAGGAGCATTATATCAGACCACAGAGATATTCTCTCCTCACATGGCATAAAAAAACTGGAAGAACTCCTCATATATGCAGAGGGGAAATGATTCAATGCTAATGGATTAAATAGGCAGTACAGGTGAACCCCAACATCTTTCTGTTGTATAATGATACACAATCTTCGGGGAATGATTCATCAATAGCAATTATGAAACTGTGAGCATACCCTCAATTGCCTTGAGAGCCCGTTTGCTTATATCCTTGTTGACAGTAACCTCATATGTATTGCCCTCCAGTGCACGCAACACCTTGGGCAGTGTTATCTTCTTCATATTAGTGCATATTGCCTTGGGGTTTTCCATTAAGGGGTAGAACTCCTTATCCGGGTAAAGTGTCTGCAATCTGTACACCATCTCATTCTCTGTGCCTATTATCATGGGTCTGTCAATTTCCCCTGCTTTTTCTATCATGCCGCCTGTTGAGCAGAGATGATCAGACTCCAGCTGCACCTCATGAGGTGCTTCCGGGTGAAGGAGCAGTACTGCACCGGGATGGGAATCCCGCGCTTTTCTTACATGAGCAACTGTAAACTGATTATGAACATAGCAGTATCCTGAATAGGGTATTATATGCTTGTCCGTATTATCCTGCACATAGGATGCAAGGTTCTTGTCCGGGACAAATATGATATTGTCTGTATCAAGTGAATTAACCACCTTGACTGCATTGGATGATGTGCAGCAGATATCGGAATATGCCTTGGTTTCAGCTGTTGTATTGACATATGTCACTGTCTTGGCATCAGGATGCTCTTTCTGCAGTTTCTGCAGATGATCCTTGTCAACCATGCCTGCCATATTGCATCCAGCATCTATATCCGGAATGAGAACTGTCTTTTGGGGTGATAGTATCTTTGCTGTCTCTGCCATGAATTTCACACCGCAGAATACAATGACATCCTCTTCCAGTTCAGCTGATTTCCTGCTGAGCCCCAGTGAATCACCCAGATAATCGGCAATATCCTGAATCTCGGGCAATTGATAATTGTGAGCTATTATTGTGGCATTCCTCTCTTTCTTCAGCTCCAATATCCTCTTAGCAATATCTTCCATTTCTACTCCTTGATAAGAGTCAAATTATCCGATTCCATATAAACAGGCACATTGTCATATATCTTGATAATTGCATCACTCAGACTGTCCTGCCATATAATTGTATCATTGCTCAGAGTTTTAGTAAAGACCGCATCCGTCTGCAGCATTGTACAGCTGTATAGGGAATCATCCTTCAGGGAGAGATAAAACGGCAGAATGATCCAGTCATTTACCGGATACTTGCCCTGCACATAACTGGAATCAGAATTCTTGTAGTAAATTGCAAATGAATCCCTGAACAATGTACCGCCTGTATAATTATTGAATGGACCGTTATACTCTGTCTCTATGGAAATGGGCTTCAATGGTTTCTTATTGATCACTGAGAGGGAATTCAGTTTAATCAGACCAAAATAGGCCTTTGCATTGTATGTCAGTGTGTAGGTATCACTATTGTTATGAAGTGTGACTTTTGCAGACCCGTCCATTGCAGGCAAATCAAATCTGTAATTTGCACTTACAGGATCCTGATTAAGAGAAAGGCTCATTATTATGATAATAATTAAATCAAACAATTTTCACAAACCTTCTCTTGCCGACTCTGATAATATCATTTTCCCTGGGGGAATAGTCATAATGCATATCAGTTATCTTGTTGTCATTGATCTTTACAGCACCCTGTTTTATCATCCTGCGCGACTGTGAATTGGAGTCAGTCAGATCAAGGTCATTGAGCAGTTTCAGTATGGGGTATGTCTTGTCCTTATCAAGATTGATTTCGGGTATATTGTCTGGAATACCGCCCTTTTTGAATATACGGTTAAATTCCTCTTCTGCTCTATCCGCATCTGCCTCTGAGTGATACATCTCAATAATTGTCTTTGCCAGTTTGACCTTAAGATTCCTGGGATTCTCGCCACTGTCCAGACGCTCTTTGATAACCTCTATCTCCCGGGGATCAAGATCTGTTGTCAAGCTGAAATATCTGATAATCAGTTCATCCGGTATGGACATTGTTCTGCCGAACATTTCCTTGGGGTCCTGAGTGATGCCGATATAATTGCCGTAACTCTTGGACATTTTCAGTGTACCGTCTGTGCCTTCAAGAATTGGCATTGTAATGGTTACCTGGGGCTTTACACCATAATTCTCCTGAACAGTCCTGCCCAGAAGCAGATTGAATTTCTGATCAGTACCGCCCAGTTCAATGTCAGCATTGACTGCCACTGAATCATATGCCTGAAACAGGGGATAGAGGAATTCGTGAATTGATATGGGCACGCCTTCCTTGAATCTGTTCTCAAAATAGTCCCTCTCAAGCATTCTTGCAACTGTGAAAGTTGAAGTAAGGCGGACAATATCCTCAGGTGACATTTTCCCCAGCCACTCGCCATTGTATCTTATCTCTGTCTTTTCACGGTCCAGTATCTTGAAGACCTGCTTTTTATATGACTGCATATTCTCTTTTATCTGTTCATCAGTGAGCTGAGGCCTTGTCTTATTTCTGCCTGTCGGATCACCTATCTTGCCCGTAAAGTCGCCTATGATAAGCACTGCAGTATGCCCCATGTCCTGAAACTCTTTGAGTTTTCTGAGGGGGATGGCAAATCCCAGATGTATGTCGGGACCTGATGCATCTATGCCGAGTTTGACCCTGAGGGGTCTATTATCTTTTTGGGCTTCCATGAGTTTTTCTCTCAAGCCCTCTTCGGGCAGTATATCCTCACACCCTCTCTCTAATATTTTTATCTGCTCTTCTAAATTCACATTTACTCCCGGAGAAAAATGACGGCACAGGGACTCGAACCCCGGACAAGCGGATTATGATTCCGCTGCTCTACCGACTGAGCTATGCCGCCATTTGATTAATATCTGTAGTCCTTTATTTCAAATATATCTCTCAGTGCAATCTGCCAGGCATTTATAAACATCTGCTGCTTTTCATTTATAATCATATTCCTGTATTTGTCAATAAGCTCCTCATTGTCCTCCAGATTCACCGGCTCAATTTCAATCAGTCTTAATATATAACCCTTTTCATAATCAGTGGAATAATTAATACTGTCTGTCTTTGCAGCCATTACAGCACCGTATAATTTGGAGATATCCTCTATATAGTCAATAGTATCATTTGCAGTGATCATGCCTGTTCTATTATAGTCCAGATTATTGATAGATGCATATCTTCTAAGTGTCATACCGCTCTGGCTTATCTCATTCCTTATATTATTCAGCTGCATACTGCTTAGAACACGCTGCTTTTCGCGTATCATCCTGTTCTTTACCAGACCGGATATCTCCTCAAAAGCCGGAATACCCTCTTCCGTTTTTTCTGTAATAAGACATACAACAAAACTGTTGTCCATCTCAATAACCGGGCTTATACTGCCTTCCCTGGCATTTTCAATAAAATTGCAGACAGCATTGGCATATCCGCCCAGTTCAAATATATAGTCATTTTCAGGATTAAAACTTGCTGTGGACTGCACCTCATATCCATGCTCTTCAGCAGCCTCACTGAAACCCATTTTCTTTGCATCCTTTACAAACGGTTCAATAGAACCGTATATGGACTGGCTTGTCTCATATGACGGTTCTGTCTGAATAAGTATATGGGAAACATCAACACTGTCTCGGCGCTTATCATTAACTCTGATAAGATGCCAGCCGAAGTCTGTCTTTACGGGTTTTGATAATTCACCCTCATTAAGGGTAAATGCCTTTTCCTCAAATGCCTCAACTGTCTCACCCCTCTTTATATAACCGAGTGAGCCCTCATTCCGGGCTGACTGATAATCACCGGAGTAAAGCTCTGCTGCTTCCTCAAATGTATAATTGCCGCTTACTATATCCTCTCTGAGACCCTCAATATTCTCCTTTGCCATGAGAATGTCCTGGGGGGAGGGTTCTTTTTCAACAGTAATGTATTCAATTGCAGCCTTTGGTGTTCTGTAGAACTGTTCCTTATTATTTCTGTAGAATGACTTTGCCTCATCATCCCCTGCATTGACCGGTTTGTCGTATGTATTGGGAATGACAACATATTCAAGACGGAATTTATTCTCACTTATCTTTATTTTCCTGAGCATCTCATCAGAGGATACACTGATTCCGGAAATAATGTCTGACTGCAGTTTCATTGTGGGGAGCTGCTGTCTTATCTGCCTGTAGTATGCATTGAGCATCTGCTTATTGCCAGGATCGGATATTATTTGCTGATAGAGCTGGAGATCAAACTGACCGTCCTCAGTGTAGAATCTCTCATCCTCGCGCACGGAGCGGGGAGGAACGTTCATTATAATGTCCACAATCTCATCTTCTGTGGTGAAGTAACCGTATTGGTCCTGAATCTTCCCCAGAATGATATTATCAACAATATCACCGAAAGCCTGTTCCCTGATCATTCTCTCCTCTCTCGTTGAGAGGGATGATTTATTCTCGCTTTCCAGATAATTCTGTCTTATCTCAGCTATCTTACTGCTGTACATCTGATTAGTGATCTTGATGCCTGCGACTTCGCCTACATACTGCTCATTATCACTAAAGCTGTTGCTGCTTGTAATATTCATACCCCATTGCAGGAATATAAATGCAACAAAGAAGAATATAACCACAATAAGAATTATCTTCATATTTTTACGTAATGCTGTCATCATAAAGCATACTCCTTTTGATTTGAAAATGTCTAAAATTTATACCATATAATATTGTATTTTTCAAGGGGAAAGAAAAAGGGGAAGTTCATTGGAACTTCCCCTTATTGTTTTACAGTCAATTACAGGCAGTCAGTTAAGAATCATATTCTCTCTGTCAATAACAATCAGCTTGAATATATCACTGTCTGCCTTAATAAAATACATACCTTTATTGACATGTGAAAGATCATAGATACGGCTGTTTCCGCTGATTGGGATGTTCCTACCGTCAATACTGTACAGATGCACATTATTGACAAAACCATCCACTATTAGACTGCTCTTCTTCACAATGGGTTTATCCTTTGAAATATGGAGAGTGCGCGAGAACAGCTCTGTTGACTCATTATCCTCAGTAAAGGCAGTAACAGTGTACTGATATGTACCCGGCTCATTGATGCGGTCTGTATATGTGCCGGAACGGAAATCCTTGAAAACAGCTCTGCTGTTTCTTGCAATTTCTATGCGTTTGTATGCACCGGTGAAATTATAATTGAACACAATGTTCCTGTTGTCTATGGATACAGATGCCTGTGCATTGCTTATTGCAGTGGAATAATTGGAGGGTTCTGTTGTGGTTGTCTGTCCGTAGATAAAATCTGTCCACTGCACTGCGTCTTGCCCTCCCCATGGGTGAGAATTGGCATCATAGGGCTGCTCAAAGTAATATATGTTATTATCATCCGGCAGATATATGCCGAGACCCTTGGATCCATTGAAACCGGACTGCATGTGTTCGGGATTCATCTCTTCAATTATTGTTTTTACTGCATTTGCCTCATTGACTGTATTGGCTCCAAATGCTGCTTTTGAATCCTTTGTATAATTTGTCAGTTCATTACAGAAATCCCAAAGGTCCTTGAAATCCTCATAAAATGTGCCGGAGGCCATAGGCAATGCATTGTCTATGCATTTCTGCACATCAGTATCATCCCTGCCTCCCTCTTCTGTAATAAGATAATATGCCATCCATACAATGTGATCCCTCAATTGAAGGAATCTTTCCTGAGAAATACCATTGTAATTCTCCACATCATTTATCACATTGTATGTCATTGTCAGATTGGAACCACCGAAATTGAAATAATCCGTCACTATCTTTGAACCAAGTTCCGCATGAGAGTTTGGATTGCTTGTTGCCAGGGATGTGATGAAACTATCATAGTACCACCCGTCAAACGGCTCATTGGCTTCAGATCCCACTATCATTTCAGCCATATCATACTCATCCCACAGCACTTCCATATATGCCATTACGCAGAGGTCATGACCGATGAAATAGAAGTCCTGCTTGATCTTGCTTCTTGCTCCCTCTATTGCTGCACGCCATTCGCCTGCACCTCCGGACATGAAATCACCGTCAGTATCATCACTGACACCGCCCTTGTCCGGTGAACCACTTTTACCCCAGCCTGCACCGTGATTCCAGATAATGAGTCCGTATTCATCAGATTTATAATTCCTTGCAGCCCAGTCAACAAAATCAATAAGTGTCTGCGGATCCGACATATTTAATTCTGTATTGGGTGAACCGGAAGCAGCTGATTCGTCAATCTGGTTATTGCTGCCGTCTCCGCCGCCTGAGAGATGATAGTACCGGGTATCACTGTGATTGCCGTCATTATCATAATAACCGCCTTCACTGCCTATTCCGTCAACACACAGTACTATGTCCAGATTGCTGGTCAGATTGCCGTAGGCATTCTCCATCTCGTCAATATCACTGACCATAGCGTCATTGAGATTATTGTCTCCGCATATGTATATCATCAGTGTAAATCCCTTGGCTGAAAGTAGAGTGAATGATATAACTGTTATTAATGTGAAAAGAATTATCTTTTTCATTGTTCCCCCTATTTTATATTAATTATATACTAGCAAGAACTATTCCAAGTTAAATCAACTGATTACAGATACTTAACATAGAGAATAATTGAAAAATTGCACTTTTACCTATGTTATGTGCAAAAATTGCACTTGAGTGAGGTGATTGCCTGTTGATCATTCAACAGATTGCAGACCTGTTCTCCTTCATTATGGGATTGTTGATTTATAAAGCATATAGGGGACAGGTTATGCCCTTTCAATGGACATACTACTCTTTGACAACAGGGGATTTTCAGTGTATAATTTCAATGATGAATTTAGATGAAAAAATGCTTACTATTTTAAATGAAAGTGATGAGGACAAACTGCTGTCAGGCATAATTGATATATTCTATCAGTATCAGGTGGATGATTTTCTCATACTGTTCACTCCGGGTGATGATAATTTCTATATTTCCTCAAAGAGCAAGGACGGCAAGCTGGCAATTAATTCCAGTGAGCTGCAGTGGCAGAGGAATGCGATTGAGGAAAATGACAATCTCTGGTATATTGAATCATTGCTCTATGACCTGAAGATAGGGGATGAAACTGTGCTGAGGGCAGGCAAGGATTATTATGTCTATACAAACAGTAATGATAATGTATTTTTATTCGTTCACTACAGAGAGAAGGAATTCTCCAAATCAAGACACACGGAGATGATAGGTTTTGCCCATTATCTGGAATCCGTATTTGCCAAGATATATCTCAGCAAGAAGTCAAAGGTTCATCAGTCACTGCAGAGACGCCTTGAACTGATAAACAAGAAGACCGGCACACTGCAGAGATTGGCAACACTGCTGCAATCCACATTCCGTCTCAGCAGGGTCCTTGATATTATCAGCAGATACATATCGGAATCACTGGGCTTCAAGGTTGTACTCCTCTCTCTTTATGATGAAGAGGAAAATGTATTCGTACGTTCTGCACAGTACGGTTTGGCGGATGATGTATTTGAGAATCTCAAGAAACAGAAAGTGCCGTTCAGCAGAGTTGACAATCTCATGACTGAGGAGAACAGGATATCAAACTCATACTATATCAATCATGAGAAGCGGGACAGGTTCAGTGAAATTGATGACCTAACATACATGCTTCCTGATGAGAATCCGGAGGATTATGCCCACTGGCACCCGCAGGACATATTATTCATTCCGCTCTATTCAAAGGATAATAAGATACTCGGCATGATATCAGTGGATAAGCCGGAGAATAAGAATATACTGATAAAAGAGGCAATAGACATTCTGGAATCATTCGCACAGACAGCAGCACTTGCAATTGAGAATTCCAAATTATTCAATAAGATGGATGAACTGATAAATAATCTGGAGAGGGTCAGCAATCTTTCATCAAAACTCACATCATATCTTGAATTGGATGCACTGCTTGAATTCCTCGTTAAGGAGATAAGGACGGAATTTGATTATTTCAATGTCTCAGTCTGGCTTCTCAACAGAGATGGAAGGCTTGAGCCGAGGGCATTCTCCGGTTATGAGTCCGATTATCTTGATGAATATACATATGCAATCACAACAGGTGAGGGTATTACGGGATGGGTGGCTGAAAACGGCATGCCCGTGCTTTCAAAAGACACCAATCAGGATCCCCGTTATCTGGGAAGGCGGGACATAACCCTCTCGGAGATCGCTGTTCCACTCAAGATATCCAATCATATCATAGGGGTCCTCAATGTGGAAAGAGAGGGCAAGGGTGCTCTTGACAACAATGATCTGAGGATTATCTCAATAATCGGCTCGCATCTCTCCACTGCAATAGACAATACATTCAAATACGAGGAGACGGAGAAGCTTGCTGTCACTGACGGCATGACGGGGATGTACAATTACAGATATTTCATGAACCGCCTTAAAGAGGAGATGGAAAGATCCAAACGTCTTGATATCCCCCTTTCACTGATTATGATAGACATTGATTTCTTTAAGGATATCAATGATAATTACGGTCATATTGTGGGAGATAAGATCATTAAGGAACTGGCGGATCTGCTCAGGTCAATTGTGAGAAAGGGAGATATAGTGACAAGATACGGCGGGGATGAGTTTTTCATCATACTGCCGGGCTCCAGCAAAAAATTCACTTTGAAGCTTGCTGAAAGAATACAAAAACATGTCAATGATTATGAATTCACCCAGAATATCAATATCACAGTATCTCTGGGCATGGTGTCTTATCCTGCGGATGCATCAACACTGGATTCACTGCTCAGATGGGTGGACAATGCCCTGTACTCTGCAAAGAAGAAAGGAAGAAACAGAGTGGAAGGGAGTTAATGAGAAATAAGAGCCCCTTTTTTCTGAAGACATACTTTCTGGTTGCACTGATCACTGTTGCTGTTGCTTCATTCCTCTATGTCCAGGATATTATTTTCAAACTGGAAGAAACCTCAGTTATGCAGACACGCATATTTGCGAGATTTTCAAGCAATCTCACCTCAGACAAGGATATTGACAGGATTATATTTGAGGAGATCATTCAGAAGATTAGATTCCCCATAGTGGTGACTGATGCAGAGGGCAATCCTGTCTCTTGGAGGAATATCGGCAAATTGGATGAATTATTTGCTGATGATCTGACAAAAGAGGATGTTATTGAGCTGAACAGGATAATTGACAGGCTTGACAGGGAAAATAAACCGCTTGAGATTACTTATAATGAGAAGCTTCTGGCAAAAGTGCATTATGGTCAGGACTCCCTGTACAAACGCATACAGTTTGCCCCGTTCTTCCAGATGATAGTTTCCGTATTATTCCTTGTAATAGGTATTTACGGTTACATGCTTTACAGGAAAAGCAGTGAGAACTTTATCTGGGCAGGACTTGCAAAGGAAACAGCTCATCAGATAGGCACGCCGCTGTCTTCACTCAACGGGTGGCTGGAGATACTGAAAGGGAAGAATGTTGACAGTGAAATACTGTCAGGCATTGAATCGGATATTGACAGGCTTAATATTATTGCATCGCGTTTCAATAAGATAGGTTCGCCACTGACACTGGAGCTTGTTGATATCAATGAGCAGATAGAGGGAGTAATAGATTATTTCAGAAAGAGGGCGCCGTCGCGCGGTGCAAGGAAAGTGGGGTTTGAGTTTGAGAGATGTGATGAATGCCTTGTGCCTGCTGACAGGGAACTGCTTAAATGGTCACTGGAAAATTTAATAAAGAACAGTATTGATGCACTCAAAGACAGGGAAAACGGCAGGATTGACATATCAACAGTCAAAGAGAAGAACAGGGCTTTCATAACAATAAAGGACAATGGCAAGGGTATTGAACGTAAAGATGCGGAGAGGATATTCAATGCAGGTTTCTCAACAAAGCAGCACGGATGGGGCATAGGCCTTCCGCTGACAAAGAAGATCATAGAGGAGTTCCATCAGGGTAAACTCAGGCTGGACTATACAATGAAGAGCAGGGGGACATCCTTTCTGATTGAACTTCCCTTAAGGAGTATTGATGAAAAGAAGGATTCTCTGGATAGATGATGAGATAGAGAGCCTCCGTTCTCTTATTTATTATCTCAATGAAGAGGGGATAGAGACAGATACTGTATCCAATGGTTCTGATGCTGTAGAGATGATAAAGGAGAACTATTATGATCTCATATTCCTTGATCAGTATATGCCGGGGCAGGATGGTGTTGAAACACTCAACAGGATAAGAGAGATATCCTACAATCTTCCTGTTGTTATGATAACAAAGTCGGAGGAGGACAGTGTTATCAATGATGCTTTATCCGAGAGTGTTGATGATTATCTCATCAAACCGGTCAATCCCAGACAGCTCATTGCAACTGTAAGGAAAATTCTCTCAAGGAAGAGTAAAATACTCAGCGGGGTGGGCAAGAACTACTCTTCTGCAATAAGCCGCATAAATGATATGCTTGAGAATAATGCTGATTACAGAACATTCCACAAGATTCATCATATTCTCAATCTCTGGAATCTCAATATAAACCGGCATCTTGAAACAGATATAATTGAGATGCATGATTATCAGAAGGAGCAGATAAACAGGGAGTTTGTCAGATACATAAAGGAACATTACACTGACTGGATTGAAAATGGCTCAGGCCCTGCACTCTCGCATGATTTCCTGGACAGATTCATTGTCCCTTCTCTGAGGGAGAATAAGAAGGTGTTTTTCCTCCTTATTGACTGCATGAGATATGACCATTATCTACTCATTGAGACCTTTCTCAGGGATTTCTTCAAGACAAAACTTGATTTTTACTATTCAATAATCCCCACTGCAACACCGTATTCAAGGAATGCAATATTCAGCGGACTGACACCTCTCCAGATAAACAGGGTATATCCCGGCAAGTGGGATTTCTTTGACACATCATCTCAGAATCAGCATGAGGAATTTCTCCTCAATAAGAAGATACGCAGTGCAGTGAGTCCGGAGGGCATATCGTATTTCAAGATATCAACCAATGAGGCACTGCATAGATACGAATCAATGTTTGAAAGGATAAAAGATAATCAGTTCAATGCCCTTGTTATCAATATAATGGATGTCTTCACGCACTTCAGATCCGAATCGGATGTTCTCAAGGATCTTTTGCCTGATGAGAATTCTCTGCTCGCATTTATGTCAACATGGTTCAGGACAAGCGGACTCAATGCATTCTTCAAAAAACTCATTGCCAATGATTATAAAATAGTCATATCATCAGACCACGGCTCTGTTATCTCCAAGACACCTCAGAAATTACAGACAGGCAAGGATGTGTCCCTCAATCTGAAGTATAAATTCGGCTCATCGGTCAAAGCACTTAACAGTGATATAATTGAGATATCAAATCCCGGGAAATGGGGTCTGCCTGTGCCAAAGAAATCAGACAAATGGTATATTGCAACAGGGAACGGATATCTTGTCTATTCAACAAAGTATAATTATTACAGTAGGAAATACTTCGGCACATTCCAGCACGGGGGTGTATCAATGGATGAGATGATAATGCCTGTAGGCATAATAGAGGCGCGTGATGATTAAGCTGATACTGCAGGATATAGAAACCCGGATGTACTGCGGCTTGCTGCCTCAAGAGAAGGAGCAGAAAAACATTATTGTCTTCAATGTGGTGCTTACCCTTTCAGAGGATGAATTTGTTGACTATAGTGATGTATATTCAATGATACTGGATATGCCCGATAGGCGTAAATGGGATACATTGGAGGAACTTGCAGTATATTCAGCTGAGAGTATATTAAAGGAATTCCCCTCTGTTGCCGGAACTATTGTCAGTGTAGAGAAGAATACACCGCTCCGTATGGATAAATGCAAGTCAGTAAAAGCTGTGTATGAAGCAGGCAGATAGTATTTACATGTCAATCGGTACAAATCTCGGCAGCAGGAGAAGCAATATACTGGAAGCTGTAAGGCGTATAAAGGACATTCCGTTTGACATTCAGTCCAATGCATCCATTTACAGAACAGAGCCTGTCGGATACACCGGTCAGGATGATTTCTTCAATACTGCTTTGAAGGGGACAACTCAGCTCGGTCCGTCTGCTTTGCTGAAAGCTGTCAAGGGCATAGAGAGGGATATGGGGAGAAAGAAGTCACGGAGATGGGGCCCCAGATTGATAGATATTGATATATTGATATATAATGATATAATAGTAAAAAACAGTGAATTGATCATTCCTCATAAGAGGATAATGGACAGATATTTCATTCTGGTGATGCTCAATGAGATAGAACCCGGATTGATAATACCTTCTATGGGTTCAGTGTCCGGCAGACTGAAGGAAGAGACATTCAGTGAATATGTTGAGAAAATTGAATACATTAATTTCACACAGGAGATATTGTGAATATACCGTATAAGTTCATAGCAGTGGAGGGTGTAATAGGTGTCGGTAAAACCTCACTTGTCACCCGTCTTGCAAAATACTACAATGCGGAAAGGATACTGGAACCTGTTGAGGAAAATCCGTTCCTCTCCAAATTCTACGGCAATATAGAGGCATATGCATTCCAGACGCAGATATTCTTCCTCTTTGCACGGTATAAACAGATGCAGAAGCTCTCACAGAACAGACTGTTCTTTGACCTTGTGATCAGTGACTATATATTTGACAAGGACAAGATATTTGCCAATATCAATCTTGATGAGAATGAGATGCTTCTCTATGAACATATCATTAAATTCATTGAAAAGGACATTACACATCCGGATCTCGTTATTTATCTCCAGGCATCCCCTGAGGTCATACTGGAGAGAATACAGAGAAGAGGCAGGACATTTGAGGATAATATATCAACGGAATACATCAATGAATTAACGAGGAATTACAATAATTTCTTTATGCATTACAATCACGCCCCTGTGCTTATGGTCAATGTGGATGATGTGAACCTGCTCAAGAACAAGAGTGCTCTTTCACAGATCATTCAGGAGATAGAGAAGCCGTTCTCCGGATTGAAATACCTCAAACCCATATCATTGGAAGAATAATGGAAATAATAAAAGATGTCCGGCAAATGCATGAACGGGCAATGGATATAAGATGCTCCGACGAGACACTGGGGTTTGTTCCCACAATGGGAGCCCTCCATGACGGCCACATATCACTTGTCAGGCAATGTGTCAATGACAATGACATATCTGTTGTATCAGTCTTTGTCAACCCCTCACAATTTGCACCCGGAGAGGATTTTGACAAATATCCCAGGACAGAGGAAAAGGATACCCTTATCCTGGAAAATGAGGATTGTGATATATTATTCATGCCTGACAGGAGGGATATGTATTTCAATCATCTTACAACAGTCAGGGTGGAAGGCATTACAGAGAAATTATGCGGTGAAAAGAGACCCGGTCATTTTGAGGGTGTTGCTACTATTGTCTCCAAACTGTTCAATATAATCATGCCTCAGAAGGCGTATTTCGGGAAGAAGGACTATCAGCAGTACATTGTAATGAGAAAGATGGTCTTTGATCTGAATTTCAATGTGGAGATCATAGGATGCCCTGTTGTCAGGGAAAGTGACGGTCTTGCAATGAGTTCAAGGAATGCATATCTGAAGCCTGCACACCGCAAGACAGCACCAGCCCTTTACCGTGAATTGAAGAGGGGCAGAGACCTGCTGCTTGAAGGAATGCCCCCGGAGAGGGTTTTGGAGGAGATGCAGAACAGACTGAAGGATATCAAGGATCTGAAGGTTGACTATATTGATATACTGACAGGCAGCACACTGCAGGTCCCTTCTGAAAATGACAAGCATCTGAGGATATTCGCAGCTGTATATATTGGAGAAACACGTTTAATTGACAATATAGGAGTTGAATTGGAATGAATCTCAATATTCTAATACTGGCAGGAGGCATGGGCACAAGGATGAAATCATCCCTGCCTAAGGTAATGCACAGTATATGCGGCAGACCCATGCTTTATCATATTGTAGAGACATCAGGCATGCTTGAACCCGATAAGATAATACTGCTTATAGGCAATGGCAGTGAGATGGTGAGGGACTATTTTGAGCAGGAGAATATCCCTGTTGAATACGCGTATCAGCATGAACAGCTCGGCACAGGTGATGCACTGCGGTGCGCAGTGCCTTCCATAGACCGCAGCAGTGAGGTGATAATACTTTCAGGGGATGTGCCTCTTATCAGGAAGGATACATTGGAGCACCTGTATAACAGACACTGCGATATCGGCAGTGCTGTTACTGTTCTTACTATGGAGCCGGAGAATCCTTTTGGTTACGGGAGGATTATCAAGGACAAAGAGGGCAATGTGATTGATATTGTTGAGCAGAAGGATGCTGATGAAAAACAGAGGACAGTCAGGGAAGTCAATACCGGGATATACTGTATGAACGGCAGTTTTATTATTGACAGTATTGATGAGATAGACAATGACAATGCCCAGAATGAATATTATATCACTGACCTTATCCGCATTGCATCAAGGAAGAAACTCACTGTTGATTCATTGATAACTCATTCAAGCTCAGAGGTGCTGGGCGTCAATAACAGGAGTCAGATGGCAGGTGTGGAGAATATCATGCTTGAAGCAAGAAGGGAAGAAATGATGAAGAATGGTGTGACAATGAGACTGCCCGGAACAATATATATTGATCATGACGTGAGAGTGGGCAGGGATGTGATTATTGAAAGTTCAGTCACACTGAAAGGCTCAACAGTAATAGAGGACAATTGCCGGATAGGTGCCGGAGCGTATATCAGGGATGAGCATATTGTCAAGAATACAGTCATAAAACCGGGGACAGTGATTGATTAGATGAAAAAGATAAGCTGGATAATACTGATTCTGATTATTGCTGCTGCAGGGATTATCATATACAGGCATATATTCTACAGTGTGGATAAAGAGATACTGAGGGTTGAAGTGCTGAACGGTACAACAGTCAATGGACTTGCAGGCAGGGCAGCTGAATATCTCAGGGACAAGAAGCTTGATGTGATTATCATCTCCAATGCCAATGAGGACACCATATCCAAGACCATTGTCATTGACAGACTGAATCCGAGATGTGTGTACGGCAATTATGTGGCGGGGAAGATTGATTGTCCCAATACAATGGTTGATATTGACTCTACGCTTTATATAGATGTAACTGTGATAATAGGAAATGACTGGAAATTATATCTGGAGGAATAATCTATGCATGAAAAACTGGAAATTATCAAAGAATCAATTCTGGAGAAGAAGGGTTTTGATATAAAGATCATTGACATCAGCGAATTAACGACAATAGCTGATTTTTTTGTGATATGCTCGGGAGCAACATTTGTTCAGACCAATGCCATATACAGGAATATCAGAAGGAATATGAAGAAACACTACAAAATTCACGGTGAGGAAGGTGAGGATTCGGGTGACTGGATACTGATGGATTATTCTGATGTCATTGTGCATATATTCGTGCCGGAGACAAGGGAGAGATTCAATCTTGAATTGTTATGGGCAGACGGTAAATTCCTGGAAGTAGAGGAATTAAATGATAGTTGAAGATGCATTGAAGGATATCGGTGATATAATAAGGGATATGGGCATTGAGCCGGGGGACAGTTTCCTCTCATTCTCCGAACATGCCGATCTCTCATCCAATATTGCATTTGCCCTTGCAGGAAGAATGAAAAAGCCGCCAATGGATATTGCCCTGCAGCTTAAAGAGAAAATTGAGTCAATTGACTATATTGAGAGGGTGGAAACTGCAAAACCCGGATTCATAAACATATTCCTCACAGACAGTACTGTTTCACGCGAGATTGTCAATGTGCTGGAATCAGATAATTACGGCAGTATGCCTGAAAAGAGCCAGAAGGTCAATTTTGAGTTCATTTCAGCTAATCCGACAGGACCCCTTGTTGTGGTCAATGCAAGGGCGGGGATTGTGGGCTCACTCCTGGCCAATATAATGAATTATTCAGGTATTGAAGCTGTCAGGGAATTCTATGTCAATGACAGCGGCAATCAGGTGAGAAAACTCGGAGAATCCATACTGTGGCATATTGCTGACAAGAAACCGGCATTCCCGGAGAATGGATACAGGGGAGAATATATAAAAGAAATTGCCGTGAGCATTGAGAAGAAGAGGGGCAAACTGGAATGGTCAGATGAGAATATTGAACTGTGTGCTGTGTCAGGGAAGAAGCATATTATCAAGTGGCAGAAGGAGAGTCTGGAGAGATACAATATAGTTTTTGACAACTGGGTGTATGAGAGTGATGTAATTGCAGAGGGTATGATTGATGAGGTGCTGGGAATACTCAAGAGTAAAGACATGATCTATGAGAAAGACGGAGCAGTGTTCTTTAAAACATCCGGGGTGAGCAATGATGAGGACAGGGTCATTGTTAAATCAGACGGGAATTACTCCTACTTCCTTCCTGATATTGCATATCATTACTATAAGATAAAGAGGGGCTTTCTCAGAATGATAGATATACTGGGGCCTGATCATCACGGATATATTGACAGGATCAAGGGGGCTGTACAGGTGCTCAGTGAGGGAGCTGTCCTTGAGGTCATTATAGCTCAGCTCATAACATTATTGAAGGACGGCAGGCAGTTTGAGATGTCCAAGCGCAAAGGTGATTTCATTACAATGGATGAACTGGCTGACGAGATTGATCCGGATGTTGTGAAATTCATGTTCCTCACAAGAAAATTATCCCAGCCAATGGATTTTGATATTGATGAGGCAATGAAGACAACAATGGACAATCCTCTCTATTATGTGCAGTATGCACATGCAAGGATATGCTCCATATTCTCCAGAGCAGAAAGCATTGAACAAGCCGGCTCTATTGAGTCACTCCTTGAGGTGCCTCTTGCCAGAGAGCTTGCTGTGAAGATATTTGAATATCCGTATGTGCTTTACGGTATTGCCCGTCATTATGAGATTCAGAAACTGACCAATTATCTTATTGAATTATCACGCATACTGCATAAATTTTACTATAAATACAGGGTTATATCCGAAGAGAGAGAGGATATGGCAATGAAGATGATGCTTATTGATGCTGTAAGAAAGATCATTGCCCATGGTCTTGATATGATGAATATAAAACCCAAGGAGAGAATGGAGGATGAGTAGATACAAAAAATCCGGTGTTGATATTGATAAAGCAACCAGATCCGTAGAGAATATAGGAAGAATTGTCAAGGATACTTATTCGGATAATGTGCTCTCACGGATAGGGAGTTTCGGGGCAATGTATTCTGCTGATTTCGGCAGAATGAAGAATCCCGTGCTGATATCCAGTGCTGACGGAGTGGGCACCAAACTCGTCATAGCCCGCCGGATGAACAGTTTTGAGCACACAGGTGAGGATATTGTCAATCATTCTGTCAATGATATACTGGCAACAGGCGCAAAACCGCTTTATTTCCTGGACTATATAGGCTGCGGCAGTGTTGAGGAAGAGACAGTCAATGATATTATCAGATCAATGGCTGATGCATGCAAGGCAAATGATATGTCGCTGATAGGCGGGGAACTGGCAGAGATGTCTGTTGTCTATGATTATACGCATTATGATATTGTCGGATTCATTACAGGCATTGCCCAGAAAGACAGTATTATTACAGGTGATACTGTCTGTGAGGGTGATATTGTAATAGGACTGCCTTCATCAGGATTCCATACCAATGGATATACATTGATACGGGATATAATTGACAGCAATAATGCAGATCTGACAGCAGTGCCTTCATTCAGTGAAAGGAAACTCTATGAATTGCTCCTTGAACCACACAGGTCATATTACAGGCCTGTTTACCCACTCATAGAAAAGCATATGGTAAAGGGTATTGCCCATATAACAGGGGGGGGATTCTATGACAATATAAGAAGAATCCTTCCTTCAGATGTCAATGTGACAATTGATTCCCGGTCATGGGAGACACCGCCTCTATTTGATTACATTGTAACACTGGGGGGAATTGAAACTGAGGAGGCTTACAGGGTATTCAATATGGGTATCGGCATGGTCCTAATCATTGACCCGGATAATGTCAATGAAGTGAAAGACCATTTGCAAAAACATTCAGAATATTTTATAATAGGAAGTGTAAACAAAGGTGAAGGAATTGTAAAAATAGACTGATAGGAGGAATAATGAAAGACAAGGATATTTTTGATGAGATCAGAAAGGCAAACAGGGATATGGATGATATATTAGATGAGATGATCGGATTCAAGAGAATGTCTCTCCACAGGAAACATTACTACAATCCCCCGGTTGATATTTATGAAACCAATGAGAGATTCATAATAAATATTGAGCTGCCAGGCATGGATAAGGAGGATATATCTCTCACATTGTCTGATGATGTGCTGATAATAAAGGGTGTGAGAGAAAACGGAAGATCCCAGAATGAGGGAATCAGCTATTATCATATGGAGATGAATTACGGGCCCTTTGAAAGACGCATCAGGATACCGCGCAATATTGACCATGACAAGATGGAGGTCACATACAGGAACGGTATTCTCATAATAGAGCTTCCCCTGCAGATCAAAGTGATGAAGAAAATTGAAATTGAATAAAAGGAGCTGAAATGGATCACAGTTTAAAAATTGACAAGGATATAGTAATACCCGGTGAATTACCTGTTCTGCCGAGGAATGATGTTATTGTCTATCCCCTGCTTATTTTACCTATTGCAGTAAATGACGATAAGTATATAAAACTCATAGATAATGCCCTGTCATCCGACAAGCTGATATTTGTCGGATACACGGACCGGGATGAGCTTGAAGCAATTGATGAAGATGAAATAATGGAGTTCGGCGTTGTTGCAAATATTCTCAAGATGCTGCGGTTCCCCGATGGTTCCGTGAGAGTCCTGGTTCAGGGTCTCAAGAGAGCGAGAATTGTCTCTTTCAGCGATACTTCAAAAGAGTATCCTGTTGCTGAGATAGATGTTATTGAAGAGAAGATAAGAGGAAGCATTAAGGAAGAGGCAATGACGAGGAATCTCACCGATATGTTCAGAAAGTATGTGAAACATTCTCAGCAGCTGCCTGATGAGGTCAATCAGATACTTGCAACAATTGAGGAACCCTGGAAACTTGCTGATTTCATTGCATCCAATCTTACCATAGATACCCAGGACAAGTACACAATACTGACAATGATTGATCCTATTGAAAGGATGAATGAACTTTCTGAGATACTCAATAAGGAGCTCTCCATTCTTGAAGTAGGGGAGAAGATCAAATCAATGGTCTCATCAGAGATCAATGAGGATCAGAAAAAATACTTCCTCAGAGAGCAGCTCAAGGCAATAAGAAAGGAACTGGGGGAGGATGACCCGAAGGCTAAGGAGCTCAGTGAAATAAGGGAGCAGGCTGAAAAGAAGAAACTGCCTGAGGAAGCCCGTTCAACACTGGAGAGCCAGATAGAAAGACTGGAGATGATGAATCCCATGATGCCTGAGTACAATGTCGTGAGGACATATATTGACTGGATACTTGAATTGCCGTGGAAGAATTATTCAAAGGATAAACTGGATATAAAGAGAGCTGAGAAAATCCTCAATGAGGATCATTATGATCTGGAGAAGATCAAGACCAGAATACTGGAGTATCTTGCAGTAAAGAAACTCAAGAAGGACAGCAAGGGCCCCATACTGTGTTTTGT
>JAWOBN010000014.1:0-39666 GCA_046484245.1 bacterium
GTTTTTGAATATCACCTGAAGAGGGATGTGAGCCTGTACAAGGAGTATCATGCCCTTATTGTTAGATGCTGCAAGACATATTGCAGGACCAAGCCCCTGTGCGGAAAATGCCCTATTAGAGGTATTCATTGATTTACTATTATCCAAATCCCAAGGACGTATGTTGAATTTGCAGACATTTATGGTTCATCACCATTTTAGTTGGCGGATTTGCCTTATAAATTTGTTTTACCTTTTTGATGGACAGGTCAATATTATCTCAATTCCTGAGTAATATGCATGGTTGATCTATTGTCAACAGGTGTCCCTTTGCCCTTATTTTGTCAAAACCACCTCCAAATCCCAGGGACGGTCCTTGCGATTTAAGCAATTTCTGGCCCGCTATTTATCAACTTACAGTCATGGTCTATCTAAGTGATGTTAATTATCTACTTACAAAATTGTACTTTTGTCAATTTGTGCAAATTGCAACCATCGTCCCCGGGAATTGGACAAATGTTTCATTATGCCTCCTGTCTCCGGCAGTCAGCTATGGTTCAATATGAGAAAGAACTGCAATAAAGCCATATCTTTGAACCCTCCCTTAATCCATTCTGCATATTCATTGTGGTTCGTTGAGATAATTCTATCTCAGAATGAGGCATTTCATTTCGGGGGATTACACTTAGAATGTAATGCTTGTAAAATGAAAGATTTATTATATAATATAGAACATGCGCAAAATTATTGTTTTATTGCTTATTATTACATCAGGCTGTGCCTATTTTAACACATTCTACAATGCCCGGTACTACTATGAAAAAGCCGTCAAGCCCCTGGAGAATAATCAGAAGCCCAACACAGGATATCTGGATAAAGCAATAGAAAAATCATCCAAAATACTGCAGTTTCACCCTCAGTCCCGTTATGTTGAGGAAGCCCTCATGATAATAGGCAAATCGTATATGTACAAGGGGGAATATACAAAAGCCATAAGAAAATTTGAGGAATTGGAGAGATACTATCCTGATTCGCGGTACACTGATGAAATGGTCTATTTCAAGGCAATGACATATAGAGAACAGGGGGAAAACCGTCTTGCAGAACTCTATTTCCGGCAGCTCATTGAACAGGGCGGTCCATTTGCATCAAAGAGCATGTTCTCGCTCACTGAAATGTATATTGAGGGGAAACAGTTTCAGGAAGCCCTGGAATTGCTGGAATCTGGCGGTGAACTGAGCAATGAATCCAAGATGCTCTATCTTAATCAGAAGGTCTATTTTGAGAACAAGCAGTACAGTAAGGCGATTGATATATCGGAAAGAATAGATTTTGATGATTTGCAGTCACTCTACAGATTCAATTACATCAGTATATACATTACCTCGCTTATAGAGACAGGTCATTATGACAGGGCAGGTGATTTGATAGACAGGTATCTCAAGTATTTCCCGGACAATAGAATGAAGAATTCACTCTATCTGAAAAAAACCGATGTGCTGAGAAACAAGGACAGGAGAGAGGAAGCACTTGCCCTTATAGAGGATATTACTGCACAGAGATCTGTCCCGCTCAAGGATTCCATTCTATTCCGCCGGGGAGAGATCCTTGAATCCCTGGAGAGGTATGAGGAGGCACAGACAGCTTATAACAGGATAAAGGAAGAGATGCGGGGCAGTATTATGGAACCTGAGGTTGATCTGAAATTGATGTCACTGGGGCTCTATGAGGAGATAAGCCGTGATTCCATTGTTGACACGGATAAGATAGCAAAGAACAGATTCCTTCTTGCAGAGATCAATTATCTCAATCTCAAAAATATTGAGAGTGCTGAGCATCTGTACAGTACTGTGAAGGACTCCTATCCCGATTCCTATTATGCTCCAAAGAGCCTCTATGCCCTCGGCATAATATTCATGAAGGAGAAGGGGGATACCTCTGAGGCACTGAAATATTTTGAGAGAATACTGAGTGATTATCCTGATGCGGAGATATATTTTGAAACCGAAGATATTGTGAAACGGATAAAGAATGAAAGCAATTCTGAAGAATAACAGAAATATTACGGAGAATTTGCATATTCTCACATTTGCTGTTAAGAGTGACTTTGCTGTCAAACCGGGGCAATTTGTCAATATCACTGCACCTGACAAGAGTGTGCTTCTCAGAAGACCTTTCTCAATTATTGCAAGTGAAGGCAGGGAATTCTCAGTCCTTATCAAGGTAATAGGCAGTGGTACAGAATCCATTACCCGGATGAAAGAAGGTGATGAAACGGATGTACTCTATCCTCTCGGAAACGGGTATGCGGATGAAATTGACCATGACAGTACATTGTTTATTGCAGGCGGAATAGGCATTGCCGGCATAATGATGTTTTTGAAAGAGGATTCTCATATTGTATTTGGTGACAGGAGGCAGGAGTACAGTGATATGATTGAGCATATGAATCTCAATTGCATATACTTCAGTGAAGAGGGGAATACCCGGTACAGGGGATTTGTTTCACAGTACAGCGGGATCAATGATTACAGGCATATTGTTGCCTGCGGCCCGATGCCCATGTTTAAATCAATTCTGGCAATAATAGACAGTAATATCAGATTCACTGTTATCTGCGAGGAGATAATGGCATGCGGCATTGGCCTGTGCAATGGCTGCGCATTGAGGATGAAGGACGGTTCATTCAGAAAGGTCTGCACTGACGGACCGGTTTTCAATGGCAGGGAGATAGAGTATGACTGATCTGACGGTAAGATTGGGCAGCACTGTTATTAAAACCCCGATAATAGGCGCATCGGGATGTTCCGGCTGGGGTAAGGAGATAAGCCGGTACAACAATATGGGCTCTGTAGGCGGGTTTATCACAAAGTCCGTTACACTAAAGCCCAAAAGAGGCAATGATCCGCCGCGCCTCCATGAAACACCTGCAGGTCTGCTCAATTCAATCGGTCTTGAAAATGAGGGTCTTGATTATTTTATTGATAACAGGATTGAGGAATTGTCTCAATACGAGACATCCGTGTTTGTCAATCTCGCCCCATTTGAGAAATATGAACTGACCTGTATGATAGAACAGCTCAATGCATTTGACTGTATTGACGGGTATGAGATCAATATATCATGCCCCAATGTTCATAAAGGCGGATTCAATCTGAACAGTTCCATTGAAGATTCAAAGGAATTGCTCTCGGGAATAAGATGCAAGACAGACAAGACACTGATTCTCAAACTTTCGCCTGCATTCAGCGAATCATTTGATATTGCACTGTTTGCGGAAGATGAGGGGATTGACAGTATTTCATTTACAAACACATATCTGGGAACAGCTGTGGATATTGATAAAAGGCGATTTGTATTCTCAAATAAAGTTGCCGGGCTCTCAGGTCCTGCAGTAAAGCCGATGTCACTCTGGAATGTATACAGGATGACACGGACAGTGGACATTCCCGTTATCGGAATAGGCGGGATAATGAATACAGCAGACATTATTGAATACATAATGGCCGGGGCACATGCTGTTCAGATCGGTACAGGTCTGCTCATTGAACCGGACATACTGGAGAGGCTCCCCCGTGAGCTTAAGGCATTCATGAGTAAAGAGGGTTTTGAGAATATTGAAGATATGAGAGGGATAATAAAATAGGAGATTATATGGATATTAGAGAAAGGCTTATTGTAGCACTTGATGTGGAGAATATGGAGAAGGCGCTGGAGATTGTTGACAGGGCAGGTGATGATATTATTACCTATAAGGTCGGCCTTCAGATGTTCTCCGCATTCGGCACCAAGATCATAGATGCCCTTAAAGAGAGGGATAAAAAGGTGTTCCTGGATCTCAAATTCCATGATATACCCAATACAGTTCTCAAAGCAACAGAGGTGGCATTTCACAAAGATGTGGATATGCTCACCATACATTCAATGGGCGGATTCTCCATGATGGAATCAGTTGCAAAACTGATATGGCAGTGGAAGGATCACGGCAAACAGCCCCCTGTTGTGCTTGGTGTAACACTGCTTACTTCACTTGACGGCGCTTTTCTTGAGGATATTATAGGTGCAGAAGGCAGAACAGTTGAAGAGGAAGTGGTTATTCTTGCCAGGGCAGTCAAGTCAGCCGGTCTTACGGGTGTGGTGGCTTCACCCGGGGAAATATCCCATATAAGGCAGGAATGCGGCGATGATTTTCTTATAGTGACACCGGGCATAAGGCCTCTCGGTTACGGGAATGATGACCAGGCAAGAGTGTCAACACCCGAGGAGGCAATCAGAAGGGGAGCTGATTATATTGTCGTGGGCAGGCCTATTACACAGAGTGAAGATATAAGTCAGTCAATTAATTCAATACTGGATTCAATGAAGGAAGGTATCAATGGATAGAAGTATTCTGGAGAGAGAGGGAGCAATACTCAGTGGGCATTTCCTGCTCACATCAGGGAGGCATTCCGATGTATATTTTGAGAAGTTCCGTCTGCTTGAGAATCCGGATATACTCACTGCACTTGTCAGTGAGATTATTGACAGTATGGAGGATGTATCATTTGATTATGTGGCAGGACCTGCAACAGGCGGTATGATAACTGCCTATGAATTTGCGCGCCAGCTCTCTGCAAGAAGCGCATATATAGAAAAGAGGGACAGTGAGATGGGGTTTTTCAGGGATACACCTATTGGCGGCAGTGACAGCATACTTGTTGTTGATGATGTATTGACAACAGGCAAATCACTGATTCAATCCATTGAGGCAATAAAAAGAGTAACGAAGAATATAAAGGCTGCTGCTGTCCTTATTGACAGAAGCAGTGAACTGAATTTACAATATCCTCTGTACAGGGGCATTACAGTTGAGGCAGAATCATATTCTGCTCATAATTGCCCTCTCTGTAAACAGGGTATTGAATTAATCAGACCGGGTGGAAAACGGTAAGGAGGAAAGATGTCGGGTCATAATAAATGGAGTTCCATTAAGCACAAGAAAGGCAAAGAGGACAAGAAGAGAAGCAAGATATTCTCCAAGGTCACAAAAGAGATAATGCTGGCTGCAAGAGAGGGCGGAGGGGACCCTGAGATGAATGCACGCCTGAGGAATGCCATTGAGCATGCCAAGGAAGTCAATATGCCTCAGGATAATGTTGACAGGGCTATCAAGAAGGGAACAGGTGATCTGGAAGGCACGAGAATAGAAGAGGCGCATTATGAAGGGTACGGCCCGGGCGGTGTGGCATTGCTGGTTGAGGTCGCTACTGACAATAAGAACAGGACTGCTTCCGAGATCAAGCATATATTCTCAAAGTACAATGGTTCCATGGGTTCAATAGGTTCAGTTACATGGATGTTTGACCGCAAGGGTATTATTGATATTGAGAAGGGCAGATATGATTTTGACAAGATAATGGATATCTCCATTGAAAATGGTGCTGAGGATGTTATCAATGAGGAGGAGACAGTGGAGATCATAACATCTGACCAGGACTTCAGTGCAGTGAAGAATGCATTGCTTGATGCGGAAATAGAGATGGTAAGAGCAGAGATCACAAAAATCCCGCAGTCAACAAAGGAACTGGATGAATCAACAGCATCCTCATTATTCAAGCTCATAGATAAACTGGATGAATGTGATGATGTCCAGAATATATATGCCAATTATGATGTGGATGACAAGATACTGGAGAAACTGGCAGAATGAGGATTATTGCATTTGACCCTTCCTTAAGGCAGACAGGTTATGCCATAGTTGATTTCCCGTCACTGGATATTATCTCGGGCGGTATTATCACAACAGACCCGCGTGAGGAATTCCCTGACAGGATATATGAGATATTCACCAAGGCAAAGGAATTATTCACTGATTTCGGCAATGGACTGGAGCATGCTGTATTTGAGGAATCCTTTTACAATAAGAATGTAAAATCAGCCAATAAACTGGCACAGGTCAGAGCTGTGCTCATTATTGCCGCCAAGGAAGCCGGGTGCTCAATTGCACTGTATGCACCCAATACAATAAAGAAATCGGTGACAGGCAAAGGACATGCCTCAAAAGAGCAGGTGGCATTCATGGTAAAGAAGATATACAATATTGACAGGGATATTCCCGATGACCTTTCCGATGCACTTGCAGTTGCCTATACATTCAATTCAAGGAGCAGCTTATGAACAGTCATATCAAGGGCATAATATTTGAAAAATTCCCGGGCAGTATTGTCCTGGACAACAATGGTATAGGATATCAGATCAATGTATCCATGAATACATATGAGGATATACCTGAGGAGGGTGAATTCCTCGTATATACCTATCTCAGCATAAAGAATGAGGAGGTCAGCATATACGGATTTTCAACAAAGAAGGAACGCGCTGTATTCAATCAATTGACCGGCATTCCTAAGATAGGCCCCAAGACAGCCCTCTCTGTATTCAACACATTGTCACCAAAACAATTTGAGAATGCAGTATATAATTCTGATGACAAGACACTTGCCACAGTAAAGGGCATAAGCAAGAAGACAGCGGGCAGGATAATTCTGGAGCTTTCGGGGAAACTGGAATTTGATGAAAAGCCTGCATCCAGTGATGCCTATGATGCACTCATAGTATTGGGATACAAGCCCAAATCAATTGAAAAGACACTAAGCAAGGTAATGAAGGATAATGGTGAAGATATTTCAACAGAGGAAATAATCAAGAAAGCTCTGGAGATATTGAGATGAATAAAGAGATAATTTCTTCCGGACAGCTCAGTGGCGAGGATAAATTTGAGGAAACATTAAGGCCCTCAAAACTTGATGAATTTATCGGTCAGTCAAAACTCAAGGATAATCTCCTTGTATTTATTGAATCAGCGAGGAGAAGGGATGATGTGCTTGATCATGTGCTTCTCTTCGGTCCCCCGGGACTTGGCAAAACAACACTGTCTCATATTATTGCAAATGAGATGGATGTTGATATTGTTGCAACATCGGGTCCTGTAATAGAAAAACCAGGTGACCTTGCTGGTCTTCTCACAAAACTGAAGAAAGGCGATGTGCTCTTCATAGATGAAATACACAGGATCAACAGAGTTGTTGAGGAGTATCTGTATTCAGCTGTTGAGGATTTTGTTATTGATATAATGATTGACAGCGGGCCTTCTGCAAGGAGTGTAAAACTCAATCTTAAGCCATTTACGCTCATTGGCGCAACAACAAGAAGCGGTCTCCTCACAGGGCCCATGAGAAGCAGATTCGGTGTGATGAAGCGCCTCAATTTCTACAGTGAGGATGAATTAACAAACATAATAGAGAGATCGGCGCGTATTCTTGACATAGAGGCGGATGATGAAGGAATAAGGGAGATTGCCCGCCGCTCAAGGGGAACACCGAGAATTGCCAACCGCCTTTTGAAGCGTGTCCGCGATTTTGCTGTTGTGAAAGGCACCGGTGTTATTGATATGGATATCGCCCTTAAATCAATGGAAATGCTTGAAGTTGATTCACTTGGACTTGATGAAGTGAGTGTCAATATACTGGAGACGATTATAGAAAAATACTCCGGTGGTCCTGTAGGCATATCAACAATAGCTGTGTCAATAGGTGATACTGCAGAGACAATAGAAGAGGTGTATGAACCCTTTCTGATACTCAAGGGTCTGATAAAGCGCACACCCAGGGGCAGGGTCGCAACAGACCTCGCTTACAGGCATCTTGGTATAAACAGAAAAGGCAAAGAGGATACACTGTTTTAATGATTACCCCCCTTTAGAGAATTATGGAATTGGATAAATTTGATTATCATCTGCCCCGAGAGCTTATTGCCTCTTATCCAAAAGAGAGGGGTAAGTCCGGGCTGATGATACTCAATAGAAAGAAAATGAGCATCAGTCACAGTATCTTTGAACAATTGCCTGAAATCCTTGATTACCCTGTTATGATAGTGCGCAATATAACGCATGTGGTGAAGACCCGCATATATGCCCGGCGCAGCACAGGAGCCGGGACAGAGGTGCTTATATTGAATCCTCACAGTAAAGGGGAATGTTTTGAAGCACTTATACATAAGGGGGGGCGGCTTAAGAAGAATGAAAAACTAAGGGTTTCCCGGACAAGCAGTATTGAAGTGCTGGGAAGGGAAAATGAGATATTCAATATCAGGGTGCATAGTGAATCGCCTGTTGAAGAGTTTTTTGAAGAGCATGGGCATGTGCCCCTGCCCCCATATATAAGGAGACCTGATGAATATGTTGACAGAGACACATATCAGACAGTATATTCAAAAGTACCCGGCTCATCAGCAGCCCCGACAGCAGGGCTTCATTTTTCTCAGGATATAATTGAACAGCTTGAAGACAATGGGGCTGAGTTCATAGATATACTGCTGCATGTCGGATTGGGTACATTTGAACCTGTGAAGACAGAGAGCATTGAGGAGCATGAGATGCACAGTGAATATTTCAGTATTTCAGAGGATGCATGCCTGAAACTCACTGATGCACGGCGTGAGAACATACCGGTGCTTGCCATTGGCACCACATCACTGAGGGTTCTTGAAACAGTGTATGATGCTGCCGCAAGGGTCTATGAACCCCGCACGGGGTTTACGGACATATTCATACATCCGCCTATGAAGATACATTCTGCAGATATGCTCCTTACAAATTTCCATCTGCCCAAATCAACCCTCCTGATGCTCGTTTCCAGTTTTGCAGGCAGAAAATTCATATTGAATGCATATGCTGAAGCAGTTAAGAAGAATTACAGATTCTTCTCATACGGCGACAGCATGCTTATAAGGTGACTGTATGTTTAATTTGATGAAGAAAAACGGCAAAAAGAGAAGAGGCAGAATAGTTACGGACTCAGGCATTATTGAGACACCCGCATTCATGCCTGTTTCCACTCAGGCAACTCCGAAGGCATTGACAACTCAGGATATGAAGCGTCTTGATGTGCAGGTGTTTATTTCAAATACCTATCATCTCTATCTCAGACCCGGGCTGGAGATAATTGAACATGCAGGAGGAATACACAGATTCATGGACTGGGACAGACCTGTATTCACTGACTCAGGAGGATTCCAGGTGCTCTCCCTTGCCCAGCTCCGTGAATTTGAGGAGGATGGTGTAATGTTCCAATCCCACATAGACGGTTCATATCATAAATTCACACCTCAGAACAATGTAGATATGCAGAGAAAAATAGGCAGTGATATTATGATGGTGCTTGATGAATGCACACGGTACCCTGCAACTGAGGAGTATGCAAGAACATCAATGGACAGGACAATCCGGTGGGCTGCAGATGCCAGGGAGGCATTTGTCGGATCAAAACCCCTGTACTCAAAAAATCAGTTTCAATTCGGTATTATCCAGGGCTCTGTTTACGAGAATCTCAGAAGAGAATGCGCATCAAAACTGAGGGATATGGATTTTGAGGGTTATGCAATGGGCGGAGTGGCAATAGGGGAGACAAAGGAGAACATCAATTCCATTATTGATATGGCTGACGAGATTATGCCTGAGGATAAGCCGAGATATCTCATGGGAGTCGGCAAACTGGAGGATATTGAATATGCTGTAAAGGAGGGATTTGATATATTTGACTGTGTCGTGCCGACAAGGAATGCCAGAAACGGCACCCTGTTTACTGACATGGGAAGAATCATAATAAGCAATGCGCAATTTAAGGATGACCACAGTCCTGTTGATAAATCATGCAATTGCCGGTTATGCACGCATTACACTCGCTCTTATCTCCATCATCTTTTCAGGGCAAATGAAATAGCAGGCCTCATGCTTGCAACAGAACACAATATCAATTATTATATGCGGTTCATGAAAAGGATAAGGGATGAGATCTGAATTTCTCAATGGTTTAAAAAAACAGCTTACTTTGAATTATTGAATAAATTCCGGAATAAAGAAAATGAATCTGTTAAAATGTGCATTGAAATGAAAAGAAGGGCATCTTCACGGGTCAATACCCTGTGATTTCAACTTATAATACTATCTATCTTACCCAGTCCGCATTCCTCATCCATTGATTTCATTTCACCGAGGAGATTGTCTGAAATGGGTATTCCTTCCTTCTCTCTTTCCAGTGATGTATAGTACTCTTTCTCACCCGGTGTGTAAATTCTTTCACCTTTAACAGATTGCGAATTCCTCAATTGTCTCAGTATATTGCCTGCAGAATTCTTAAAGAGATCAATATCAATTAAATGTGACGGGTCAATAATAATAAAGAAATGCCCCAGATGATAAGGTACAGGTTCTCCCTTTTCATTCATGCCATTGAGCATCTTGAGAAATGGCCCATTCTGGAATGCAGCACTGAGAATCTCCACACTTGCTGTATATCCGTAACCCTTATGGCCGCCTGTGGACTCATCCGTGCCGCCCAGTGGTACAAATGACGCATCGCCTTCCCTGAGCATTTTCAGGGCATTGTCCGGATTGGTCACAGGTTCTCCATTACTGTCTTTAACCCAGTTGCCGGGCAATTCTTTTCCCTCTCTTGCCATGTATTCCACCTTTCCTCTCTGTGCAATGGAAGTGGCGCAGTCAATATTGAAATTGAACTTCTCATCAGTGGGGATTCCGATTGTAAGGGGATTGGTCCCCATCATGCCTTCAATGCCGTGTATCGGTGAGACAGAGGGCCTTGCATTGGTGCCTGCAATACAGATGCAGTCACTTGCAGTAGCGAGATCCGTATAGTAACCCGCAATACCGTAATGAGAGGAGTCCTTGACAGCTACCATGCATGAACCGCTTTCCTTTGCCTTTTCAATGCCTCTCAGCATGCTGAACTGTGATACAACATGGCCCATGCCATTATTGCCATTAATAAGTATTGAAGAAGGGCTCTCCTTTTCAATTGTAATATTTGTCTCCGGATTGACTATCCCGAGTTTAATTCTGTCATAGTAGATTTTTTTCAGGCGTGAAATACCGTGAGAATCAATACCCTTTTTATCAGCATCAATAAGCACATCAGCAATAATTTCAGCATGCTCTTCAGGCACCTTGACGCCTATCAGTACTTCTTTCATGAATGAATGTAAATCCCTATGTCCTACTCTAATCATAAAACAAGTATAGATTCTCAGAAAATTAAGTCAATCCCGTCGTTATTCCTCAAAATTAAAGTACTTGAAAGACATATGTTTCCTCATAAAAGATATGAGGCGGGGACAGTTCTCAAAAAGCACCTTTGCCAACCCGTGCATAACCGATAATTCGGTGCTGATGAGAATGTGTGAGCCTCACTGTCATTACATCAATCACTATGCTCAATGCTTTTTTATTAAGAAAAAACAATACATAATAATTATATTCAGTGACTTTTTCTTATGAGGAAAGACGTCCCGTATAATATGATTTCAGCCAACAAGCTCCAGTCTCTATTATCCGTTATGCATTTTCCTGTTTCCGTACATTCATGGCCGCCTTGACACGAAAGCTGGCAACCGGCAGCCGATGGCCGAAGGCAGGCAGATCAGCTCCGCTGCGATTTCTCGTGTCCCGTGTCTCTCACTTACTGATTTCCTTGCTACTTGTTCCTTGCTACTTGTTACTTGCTACTTGTTACTTTGTATCTCTTACTTCTCCCCGTGCTTTTTCTAAAATATCATTACAATTGACACATTGCCAAATGGTGGTAAAATTAAAATAAGGAGATAAAAATGTATTCAAGGAAAAATCTCTTTATTCTTATTATCCTGATTATCATATCATATAGCATTGTCTATTCATCTGACACAATAACAGTGGGTATCACTGATACCCCTCCCATTGTTTACATGGAGAACGGCAAAGCCAAAGGATTCTTTGTGGAATTACTGGAGCATATTGCAATGGAAGAGGGATGGTTTCTTCAGTATAGAATGGGGAGTCTCAATCAGTGCATTGAGCGGCTTGTAAATAATGAAATTGACCTTATAGCAGATATAGGGTTTTCGCCGGAGAGGGAATCCCTTCTAACCTTCAATGATGAAAATATCCTCTACACCTGGGCTGAATTCTATTCAATGGATGACCGGGATATACTGGATTACAATGATCTTCATATGCACACTATTGCTGTTGAGAAGGATGATTATTTTGTTTTTGACAGATACTTCGGACTGCAATTCATATTGGACAGAATAGGAATTGAGTATCAGTTTGTTGTAGTTGATGAGTACAGTGATGTTCTCAAGACAGTTGCAGACGGAAATGCTGAGGTCGGTGTTGTCAATCAGTTTTACGGCAGTGTCAATGCCGGCAAATTCGGGTTGACGAGAGCCGAACTCAAATTTGCTCCTGTTTCACTGAGATATGCTTCATCAGAAGGAGACAGCAATATACTGCTCAGCACTATTGACAATTATGTTGATGAAATGAAAAAGGACAGCGGTTCAGTATATTATCAATTAATGGAGAAATACATTGAAAAACCCAGGTTCCAAATCCCACTCTGGACAAAAATCATTCTTATTTGTTTTCTGATTACAATTATCATTGTTGTTGCGCTGCTTGTATCCAGAAATGCTGTTCTGCAGAGGCAGAGGAGAATGCTTGAGAAGAGCAAATATAAGAGGACTGAGTACAAGAAAACATTAAAAGAGATAAACAGATTGAGAAATAAGGTGATAGACGGCCTGCCTGTCGGGATTATCCTCCTTGATAAAAATTACTCTATTGAATATATAAATGATCTGGCAATTTCAATTCTTGAAAAAGCAGATAGTGCTCCGGAGGATATTAATCTGTCTGCATTTGAACTCATAGACAGATGGGGAAAACAGAGCAATAGTTCCAGTCCCTTTGTCAGGGCAATAGAAAAGAGGCAGAATATCAATCAGGAACAGTTTCTCCTGAAGATGCCTCAAGGCAATAAAGCAATACTTATGAGCAGTATTCTGTTCAGTGATCCTGTAAATAAAAGGGAATACGCATTATTCACAATAGAGGATATAACGGATATAAAGAACCTGGAGAAGCAAAAAACAATTGTTGAAGAGGAATTATTCCAATCTCAAAAAGTTGACTCTGTAGGCAGGCTTGCAAGCGGAATTGCCCATGATTTCAATAATATACTCACTGTGATACAGTCCAATGCAGAGGTTGTTCTTATGAATGGCGAAAAGAGAGTTGAGGATGTAAAGGAATCACTTATAGACATCATAAATGCTTCTGAGGTTGCAGCAAATCTGATAGGGCATCTTCTTCTTTTCAGCAGCAAGCAGCCGTTTACTGTTGAGGGTATAAGCATCAATAATCTGCTGAGGGATTTTATCAATACAATACGGAGGATAATAAGAAGTGATATCAAAATTGAGATGAAATTATCCGATGATATTGGCTGGATCATTGCGGATTTTAATTCAATCAAACAGATAATGCTCAATCTTATTGTTAATGCGAGAGATGCAATAAAAGAACAGGGCGGCGAGATAATAGTGGGTACGGAGAGTAAAACAGTTGATGATGAGGACAGGCATAGTGCAGGGGAATCAATGTCCGGCAAATACACCTGTTTCTATGTGGAGGACAATGGAGAGGGCATGGGTGAAGAAATAAAGAGACACATGTTTGAACCGTTCTTCACAACAAAGGATGCGAGCAAGGGGACAGGTCTGGGGCTTTCTGTTGTAAAAACCCTTATTGAGAAGCAGAACGGATTTCTTGATGTAGATACGCAAAGAGGCAGAGGGACAAGGTTTACTGTATGTTTTCCTCATTCTGATTTTATTGAGGAACATATCCGCAGAGAGGATGATTCATTCAATGACCTCAAAGGCAATGGGGAGGCAATCCTCATTATTGAGGATGACAATATTATGCTGAGAACAGCTCAGAACACACTCGGGCAATTCAATTATCATGTATATGCAGCCAATTCCGCAAGTCAGGCAAGGATAATATTCACAGAGAATCCCGACAGCATAGATCTTGTCTTTACTGACATCAATCTGCCTGACGGTAAAGGCACTGATGTGGCGGATGAGTTTATATCAAAGAAACCGGGATTGAAAATTATATTTACAAGCGGTTATATAGACAGGGGATTTGATTCTACAATGACACAGTACAATCATATCAGTTTTATTCAGAAACCGTATATGTTCAGAACATTACTCAGTGAGATAAAGAAATTATTGAAAAAATGAAAAACCTGCAGACAGGTCAAGGAGCGTATATGAAACAATTTATTATTCTGATATTTATCATTACTATTATGGGCTGCTCCACTTCGTACCCTGTTGTCATAGGCGAGACCCCTGTTCTGATTGACCGCAAGACAGCAGTGCTGAGTAATATACCTATGGAGTACATCAATAGGGCAAAGCAAGACCTCGTAATTGCATACGGGCACACATCACACGGCAGTCAGCTGATTACAGGCATGGATGGACTTACTGATTTTGCAGGCAGTGATTATGCATTCGGTGCATACCCGGATGACACCCTTCTAACTCTTTATGATACACCGTTTTCAGGTGCCTATGACCTCGGCAATCCCAACCGGACTGCATGGGCTGACGCCACGCGCGATTATCTGGATAATCACAGCAGCATCAATGTGGTGGTATGGTCCTGGTGCGGTCAGGTATCGGATGCTAGTGAGGAGGATATAGAGATGTATCTGACATTAATGAATAATCTGGAGTATGAATACCCTGATATAATGTTTGTATATATGACAGGTCATCTGGATGGCAGTGGTAAAGACGGGAATCTCCATCTGCGCAATGAACAGATCAGGGATTATTGCATTGCCAATAATAAAGTACTGTATGATTTTGCTGATATTGAGTCATATGACCCTGACGGTAATTATTATCTGGACAGATACTGTAATGATAATTGTGATTTTGATTCCAATGGTGACGGTGTGCGTGATTCGAACTGGGCAATTGCATGGCAGAATAATAATCCGGGTGACTGGTATGAGTGCCCGGCTGCCCACACTCAGCCATTAAACGCCAATCTGAAGGCTTATGCTGCCTGGCATCTCTGGGCACGCCTTGCAGGATGGGAATAAGTGTCAGTATTTTTGTGAAAAACCACCCTCCAATTGGAGGGTGGTTTTGACAAAATAAGGATAGAAGGACAGATGTTGAAACAGATTCAAGATAAGGGTTGATCATACACAATCATAATCTCCTTGTATAAATCAAAAAGTTAAAGTAAACTTGAATGAATAATGGGTCTTTCCTGCTGTACCAGCCAACTCTTTTGGATATAAAGCTAAGATATAAAGATTATGAAGGCCTATTCCCGGGAATCGGATACATGAGGAAACGGCAGATTCCATTATACAATCAATCCGGGGGTGATTATTACAGAAGGCAGGATAAACCTCTCTTCTGCTTATTTTAATTCACTTGACATTTATAATATAACTATTATATTAATTATATGGATAAGGATATCAGTTATTCCATATTGCTCAATGCATTGTGGACGGAAAACAGTGAGCTCCTGGACCAGATATATCATTACATTATAAAGGAAAAACTGACGGACAGGAATATTCTCATAAGGATGATGAAATATACTTATTCAATGATGTATGAAGACAAGTATCTCAATCTTTTAAAGGTTTTTTCCCCGGCTGCCCAAAGCAGGAGTGAGATTGCTTATTTTGTATCATTCTATTTTCTCATGAAGAATTCCCCGTATCATGCATTCATGTGTTTCAAGACAGTAAAGAGGGATGAGTCACCGTATTATTATGAACTGGCAAAGCACAATATAAAATTCCTTCAAAACACCAATTCCAAGATAACAGATATGGTTAAGAAATCACTGAAAAAGGCATTGAAGGAAGACCCTGATAATATTTCCCTGAAGGAACAGCTGGATAATCTGCTGAATATTGAGAATGAAGTGACAAAGACAGTGAGGGAGATGATAGAATTCACACAGAAGGATAATTATCAGGGGCAGAATAATTTCAATACCCGGTTATGATTAAATTAATCACCTTTGATCTCTGGAATACCGTTGTCTCCGGCAAAAACAGCAAGAAGCATTTTCAGTACAGGGTAGAGAGAATAAAGGACCTTGCTGCAGCTCACAGTACAGATATTTCCGACGAACAGATTGAGAAGGGGCTTGATGCAGCATGGGCTTATTTTATGGAAGAATGGGATAACAGGGTCTATACCCCAACTGCAAGGGCAATGATGAATGTATTCTACAAGTCAGCTGAAATTGAACCATCCCCTGAATTATCTGAAAGTCTGAGCTGCTTCATGGAGGATTCCCTGCTTGATATGGATAATTCTCCTGTTGATGGTGTTGACAATTTAATAGAGGAGCTGAATGAGAAATTCATACTTGCCATTGTATCAGATACAGGATATACACCCGGCAGGAATCTGAGAATACTGCTCAAGAATATCGGGCTTTTCAGATATTTCTCATTCTTCGCATTCTCAGATGAGATAGGTGTCTCCAAACCTGACAGGAGGATATTTGAATATGTGCTGAATTATGCGGGTATAATGCCTGATGAATCCCTGCACATAGGCGATCTGCTGAGGACTGACATTGAAGGAGCCAATAAATCGGGAATGAAATCAGTGCATTTTCACAGGGAGAATTTTCACAAGGAAGAAGAGCATCCGGCAGTGCCCAGCTACAAGACAGATAATGCATCTGACATATATGATTTTGTATCATCTATTCATTAAATGGGAGGAATCATGACAGAAGAAGGTCTCCAGTTACAGCATTTTATTCTCAATGAACAAAAGAAATTTCCCTATGCAAAGGGTGATTTCACCATCCTGCTCTCCGATATAATTCTCGCCAGCAAGATCATATCACGCGAGGTCAACAAGGCGGGACTGGCTGATATACTGGGCAAAGCGGGGAAGGAGAATGTACAGGGTGAGCAGGTTCAGAAACTGGATGATTTTGCCAATGACACATTGGTAAATATACTGTCAAGGAATCAGACAGTGGGCGGTGTTGCATCAGAGGAAATGGCTGACCCCATAATATTTGAAAAACATACTGAAGCCAGATATATTGTCCTGTTTGACCCTCTTGACGGTTCATCCAATATTGATGTGAATGTCTCCATAGGCACCATATTCTCCATATACAGGCTGGATGGTGATGGAGAATGCACGGAATCCCATTTCCTGAGAAAGGGCCGTGAACAGGTTGCATCCGGATATATACTCTATGGTTCATCCACAATGCTCGTATTCACAACAGGTGAGGGGGTGCACGGATTCACCATGGACCCGTCTCTGGGGGAATTCATACTGTCCCATGAGGATATAATGATACCGGAGAAATCAAAGAAGATAATCTCCATCAATGCCGGAAATTACAGATACTGGGATGAGAGAACCCGGGAAATATATGAGTATTTTGTAAAAGGCACTGAGAAGGCATTTTCCCTGAGGTATATAGGATCCCTCGTAGCTGATTTTCACAGGAATCTCCTCTATGGCGGTGTATTTATGTATCCCATGGACTATAAGATGAAGGATAAGCCGAGGGGCAAACTGCGCCTTATGTATGAGGCAAATCCGCTTGCCATGATCATAGAACAGGCAGGTGGCAGAGCAATAAACGGCAGTACGGATATTCTGGATATTGATCCGGAGAGACTTCATCAGAGAGAACCCCTCTTTATCGGGAATAAGGAATACATTTCAATCATTACGGATTATTTGAACGGGAGTTAAAATGAAAACTATAAGCTTGATTCTGGCAATATTCATCTGCTTGACAGTATTTGCATATTCACCCGGCCAATTGCCATTCACATATCTCAATATTCCGGCCACCCCTGTCAGCACAGCACTGTCATCTGCCGGCTCTGTTTTAAGGCAGAGCAATGCCGACATTGTCAATCCTGCTGTGTATACAGACATTGAAAGGGATCAAGTGTATTTCTCATATCTCAGTCATATTGCAGGCACACATCTGGGGTTTTTGTCATACAATACAAATATGTTCAGCTTGTCTCTTAAATATTTCAATTCCGGTACAATGGAATTGCGCGATTCATTCAACACCTATCTGGGGGATTTTTCAGATAATACAATATTTTTAACAGGCGGAACAGGCATGGAGATCATGGAGCGGCTCTATGCAGGATTCTCCATTACTGCAGGTATGGAAAAAATAACGGAGTTCCAGCAGTACTGCGCAGGATTATCCGGCGGTATTATTTACAGGCAACTCTTTGACTTTCTTGACCTGGGGTTTTATGTGCAGAATGCAGGCATCAGCTACAGCAGTGGGACGGATATGCTGCCTGCAAGAATAATAGCAGGAGCAGGGCTTAACAAGCATGACCTGCCTCTCAGCATATACATTGATGCAGGCAAGATACTGGACGATGATTATTTCTATGCAGCGGGATTTGAATTCAATCTCATCTCAAGGAGAGAAGATAACCGTGAGGACAGGGACAGGGAAATGGGTGCGAAGACTGTTCTTGATGTCCGTGCTGAGATAAGACAGGATAAAGATGAAGAGGACAGTACAGCTGCTGAGCATCCTGATACAGCTCAGGGCAGTATGACAGCAGATGCAGATACTATGGAAGCCCGGGAGCCGCCCACTGATTCCGATGAGGACGCATATTCTGATCCGGAAGATGCAGAAGACGATGGTGAAGAATACATGAGCTATGCGGATTATCTTGATGCAATGGAGGATGAAACGGAAAACGGAGAGGAAAAAGTAACAAGTAACAAGTCCCAAGTCCCAAGTGAAGAAGAGGTGCAGGATTCAAGTTCCAATCTGCAAGAGGGTGATACGGAAGACGGGACACGGATAACGGATAATGAAGAAGAAGTAGCAGGTAGCAAGTATCAAGTAACAAGTGACGAAGAAACTCAGAACGAACAGACCTATAGTGAAAGATCCTTTGCTGATGATATGGAGTTTGTGATAAGGGGCGGGTTCTCATCAGACAGAACAGAACTCCAGTCAGGTACATCAACGGATCTCACTGCAGGTCTCACTGCGGGTTTCGGCATCTCATACAGCAGTATTACTGTTGACTATGCTGCCAAATTCTGGGGTGAACTCGGTATTGGACATTCTGTTGGAGTGAGGATTGAATTTTGAATAAGGAAGAACTGCTGGATATAAAGATAGACCAGTTTGAAGGACCTCTGGATCTGCTTTTATATTTGATAAGAAAGCATGAAATTGATATTTATGATATCAATATCACTAAAATAACAGAGGACTATCTTGCATATATCAATGAGATGAAGAAACTCAAACTGGAAATTGCAGGCGAATACATTGTCATGGCTGCCACACTGATCAAGATAAAGGCTGAGTTCATGCTGCCCAGGGTCAATGAAGAAGATGAGATTGAAGACCCCCGTCAGCCGCTTGTGGACAGGCTTCTTGAATATCAGAAGATAAAGAAGGCTTCCCTTATGTTCAGGGATATTGAAAATGAGGCAAGGAAGGTCTTCGGCAGAAACATTACACTGGAGTACAGAGATATTGTTGAAGAGGAGGATTCCAGTATTGTGCAGCTTATGGAAGCATTCAGCCCAATTCTGCAGAAGGGAAAGAGCCTGACCTCATACAGAATGCCCAAAATACAGATAACAATATCCGAGAAGATCAGTGAATTGACTGACATGATAGAGATGAAAGATGAGGTCAATCTCAGTGAATACATATATAAATTAAAAACAATGTATGAGGTGATTCTATCATTCATTGCAATACTGGAGATGAGCAACAAGAATCTCATATCAATAAGACAGAAGGAACAATTCAAGGATATATGGATAAAAAGATATTAAATTACACTGATTTCCGCCACCCCTATTTTAAAAGTGCATTGGCAAAAGTAAGGGGTGCAGATAATATACTTGTATGGGGTGATGAAGATCCTGACGGCATAACAGCCACAGCAATTATGGTGAGGTGTCTCAGGAGAATAGGCAAGAATGTCATATATCATATACCGTCAAGAAAAAAAGAGGGCATTGGCCTTAACAGGAAGAAGCTGAAATATTTTATTGACAGACGGGAATTTGATCTTCTGATTACTGTTGACTGCGGCAGTGTCAATGCAGAAGAGATACAATACCTCAATGAATGCAGTAAGGATGTTATTATTACAGACCATCATATACCGTACAAAGGCAGATATGACAGTGCTGAGATAATCAATCCGCACATATTGAACAATGAGTCATTCACACATCTTGCAGGTGCCGGGGTTGCTTTGATATTTGCAGTATATCTTGAGAAACAGATACTTCAATTCAGACAGTACAATGATGTATTGGCGGATAATGAATATTATCTTGTGCTTGCCTCAATCGGAACAAAATGCGACAGGGTCACGATAAAGGGTCTCAATCAGTCTATTATTAAATATATTGACATGACTTATAAATATTTCCCTGTACTTGCTGCTGTCGGTGAAGATGAAATATGCGGTCTTGTTCATCAGTCAAAGACAGAGAGGAATAAAAACCCCCTTGTAGAGATATTCACAGGCCGGTATTCACAGAAGAGGGCTGAACAGACAGTGAGAAAACTGGTCAGCAGGAAGAAGAGGGCAGAGAGGAAGATGGAGAGATTGAAAAAGCAGGCATTTGACAGGGCGGATGCATCCGGCAGTTTCATAATTTATATTGACAGGACTATGGACGGGGGATTTGCCGGTCTTATTGCATCAGCATTAAAGGACAGATACAAGAAACCATGCTGTGTTATTGCAAAAAGAAACAGTGATCTGATAGGCGAGGCAAGGTCAGACGGAGAGATCAACTGGGTTGATACACTATCCGGTTTCAGTGATTATTTTCAAAATTGGGGCGGACATAAACAAGCTGCCGGTTTTACAATAAAGGAGGAAAGATTAGATGAATTCATTAACAGTATTACTGCTGACATTGACAATCTTCAGTAGTTTCCCCGATTACGCGGAGAAGCCATTTGACAAGAATGATACAATGAATATATATTACAATGAAGATTATGATAAGACCCTTGTTGAGAGCAGCCTCAATGTCATATTTCTCGGCTCAATAAGATTCTATCAGGAATTCATATCACCTGCCCAGGGCGAGGTATGCAACTTCACACCGAGCTGCTCCAATTATATGTTCAAAGCAGTGAGAAAATACGGGCCTGCGGGCATACTTATGGGAATAAACAGACTTCAGAGATGCAATCACTCTGCAACCGGATATCTCGGACTGTACTACAAGGATGTGGTAAAGACGAGGGACAGGGGCTATAAAATAATAGACAATCCCTAAAGGAGAAACAGATGAGAAAATTTATTGTACTGATACTGATATTAATGACATACACAGCAGCAGTATATCCTGCTGCTGAGAGTTTCAGCGAATTTCTCTTCAATGAAGGTGATTATTACAGATGCATAACTCAATTGAAGAAGGAGTTCTATGAAAGCGGGAATCCGGATACATTGCGTATATACAATCTTATTGGAGTGAATCATTATCTGATGGGTGAGTATGACAATGCACTGCTCTATTTCAGCAAGATAGCTCCTGCCCATGAGGATGGACTGAGAAATATGCTCATTACTCTTTTCCGTATGAAGAGATTTGATGCAATTGACTCCATTGAGGTGGGCAATAATAAGGAAGCGGAGCGGATACAGAAGATAGCCGGTCTTTTTACGGGGGAATACAGTGAGGATTTTATACCCGGAGACAGTGTACTTCATGATATTTTCAGTGAATATCATGCAATACCGAAGAAAAACAGGCTCATAGCCGGGATGCTGTCAGCAATCATTCCCGGACTGGGCAGGATTTACAGCGGAAGAACAGGTGACGCACTGTTTTCATTTGCAACAGTTCTTTTACCTGCAGGAGCCGGGTATTATTACTATGCAATAGATAATGATATAGGACTTTATACAGCTGCAGGATTCGCAGGATTATTCTATATCGGCGAACTTTACGGAGCAATAAACAGTGCGGGCAGATATTACCCCGCTCACAGGGACAAATATTATGAAAAAATTACTGATAATTATTCCGGCAGTATTTTTAAACCTCATTATCAATTCAAGTCATCTGCATCTGAAGCTGATTGAAGAAAAAGATTATTACAGGGCAGCAGGAGCTTACAAGGAATATGCATACAATAATGGCATAGATGATACTGCTCAATACTACCTGAATCTGACAGCAATATATGCCCTCTCTGATTTCAGTGATATTGCCGAGGATATGTATTCAACAGCTTCCTATCATATTGACGAACATTCCGAGATTAAGACGAGTGCCCTGCTCCGTTCATACATTGTCTTTTCCCAATCATATTACTCTGATGCATTGTTTGAGCTGGAATCATTCTTTCCGGAGGATGACACATTGATGGCTTCACTCAAATTCTTTGTTGATATGCTCAATAAAGAGGACAAGGTCTATCTTGTGCCTCAGTATCTGCCGGACAGTATCAAAAGGGATATTGACGCATATATGAAGGTCTCGCTCAAAGACCCGGTGTTTGCTGTTGCAATGAGTTCAATATACCCCGGACTGGGTGAACTGTATGCAGGTGATTATACAGAGGCTATAAGGGATTTCACTGTATCCACTGTATTTATTGCAGCAACAGGCTATGCATTCCTCAAAAACAGAAATGCCTGGAATATTGATAGACCGGAAATGTCATGGGATTATATGAAAACAAGGGACTGGGTGCTTTTCTATGCACTGTATTCATTCTTTGTGGGACGGTTCAAGAATGGAGCTGTTGCCAATGCCGAGGAGATTGCCTATGAATATAATGAGGATGTATATGAAGAATACCTTTCAGGTCTCAGGGATTATATAGACAATCTCTACAGAAGGGCAATTCTTGACTATTTAAAGTAACAGTATATAATAAAAATTCATTTAAAATAGGAAGTATATGAAAGAAAAATCACTCATACTCCTATCATTATTATTCATATTTACTGTTGTATTGAATGCATACGGTGCAATGTTCCTTCCGTCAGTGGATTTTGATGATGTGGATTATATAACTATTCGTGACAGTCTTGAGAGTCATTCAATAGATTTCTTCGTATTCTCCGATACATTTGATACACTGAGAGGCAGATACGGGGAGAAAGTGATGCCATATACTGTAATTGACTCTGTAAACACAGACAGTATTGAATTCATAATCATACCCGGGGGCACAGGGGTGCTCTACTATGCAGACAATGAAAAACTCCTTGAACTCATTGCTGAAGCTGACAGCAAAGGTGTATTGCTCGGTTCCGTAGATATTGCGGGCATACTTATTGTTGAATCAGGTGCTGCAGCCAATGAGAAGATCTCCATGAGGGTCAATGAGAGAATTCTTAAAATGACAGCTGATAATAATGTGAAGCTCACTGCTTATGACGCACTGGTGAGCAATAATATTATTTCAAGCTACATGTCCAGATACAGGGATAAATTCATCAGTAAATTTGTGGAAGTGTACAATGAGAATAGTGGTGCAGAGAGTAAGTGAGGCATCGGTCAGTATAGATGATGGGATATACTCATCCATTGGCAGAGGACTCCTTCTTTTTGTCTGTTTTGAATCCGGTGACAGTGACAAGACAATCAGCAATGCTGTCCGTAAGATAAGTCAATTGAGAATATTTGAGGACAGTACAGGCAAGATGAATTTGAATATAACAGGCATTGGTGGCGAAATACTTGCTGTATCACAGTTCACACTTTCTGCTGACCTTGCAAAAGGCAACAGGCCGTCATTTGACACCAGTATCAGCAAGGAAGAAGCAGAGTCATTATACAGCAGATTTATTGATGCAATGAGTCAGAATCTGAAGTGTCAATCAGGTGTCTTCGGGAAATATATGGAAGTGAATTTAGTCAATGACGGTCCGGTGACCTTTTATATGGAGTTTTAATGAAATCAATGACAGGTTTTGTCAGGAACACATTCAATAAAGACAATTACGGCACTGTGATGATTGAAATAAAGTCACTCAATGGCAAGAATCTCAATCCTGTGTTCCGCATGCCTGATGAGATGAACTCCCTTGAAATGAAGATGAGAAAATTGCTCAAAGCCCATTATGAGAGAGGCACTGTCTTTATCAGTATTAAAACAGATTATTCAGCGGATTTCATGAAGAATCTGCTCAGTGAAAAATTGAAGAAGATTAATATTATTGCAGAGGGTTTGCCCGACAATCAGTATTTGTCACTGATACTCCCTTCATTTATGGAGGATATGCAAAATATCAGTACACTGAGCAGCAGCATAGAGCAGTGTATTCTTGAGCATTTTGAATCTGCACTGGACAAAATTGATATAATGAGAAGCAGGGAAGGCACACTCATTGAGAATGACCTGATGAATTACTGTAATGAGATTGAGGATATACTGGAGCCTGTTGAAAAGGTCAAAGAGAGAATTATTGAAGAGAAGAAGCAGAAACTCTCGGAAATGATAGATGACAATGATCAATTGATAATGGATAATATTATGCTCTATGCTGATAAAATTGACATATCCGAGGAGATATCCAGACTGAGATTTCACATAGAAAAGGTCAAGAATGCTTCAAGTGGTTCAACAGTGCATTTTGTGCTTCAGGAGATGCACAGGGAGATAAATACAATGGGCTCCAAATCGGACAGTATGGAAATAAAGGAAGCTGTTATTGGTGTAAAGGAGATCATTGAGAAGATGAAGGAACAGGTGATGAACATTGAATAATAATTTTGTGATAGTCATATCATCCCCGTCAGGCGGCGGCAAAACCACATTATGCAGGATGATTCTTGAGAAAATGGAGTGTATTGTATATTCTGTATCTGCAACAACAAGACCGAGGCGGCACAATGAGAAGGACGGGAAGAATTATGAGTTCATGGAAGAGGATGAGTTCAGAAAGAAAAAAGATGAGGGTTATTTTGCGGAAACAGCCAATGTTCACGGTCATCTGTACGGTACACCGAAGAAGAATATAGATAATGCGATGCAGTCGGGCTGCGATGTGCTTATGGACCTTGATGTGAAGGGAGCATTAAGTATAATGGAACTGTACAGTGATGCTGTTACTGTCTTTGTGCTGCCTCCTTCACTTGATGAATTGAAGAAGAGGCTCATAGACAGGAAAACGGATTCAATGGATGTTATTGAAAAGAGGCTCAATAATGCCAGAGAAGAGATACATCAGGCGTACAGATTCAAATACAGGGTTGTCAATGATAATATTGATGATGCATACAGGAAAATAGAGGAATTGATCAATAAAGAAAGAGCAAGGAGGAACAGGTGAAATTCATATCAGTAGATGATATCTATAAGAGATCAGGCAATAAGTATCTTGCATGTGTTGTTATTGCAAAACGTGCAAAGAAATACAATTCAGAGAATTACGAGTATTTCATAAAAGAGGATACAAATCCGCCGGAAGGTGTGGAGAGAACTCATGCACTGAGAAAAGCCATCTCTGACTTTATGGAAGGGGAACTGGATGAAAAGATCGAAGAGTACTCCTGAGAATATTCTTCTCGGTATCACAGGCGGAATAGCTGCATATAAGATACCCGCACTTATCCGCCTCCTGCAGAAAGAGGGACACTCTGTCAGGGTCATAATGACTGATAATGCCAGGCATTTTGCAGGCAAATCAGCAATAGAGACACTGACGGGAACTTCCGTGTATGACACATTATGGGGTGACAGAACGGATACAGATCATATCACACTGTCAAAGTGGGCTGATATACTGGTAATAGCACCTGCAACAGCCAATATGATAGGCAAGTGCGCAAATGGCATTGCCGATGATCTGCTCTCAACTGTATTCCTCTCATTTGACGGTCCGGTGCTTTTTGTGCCTGCAATGAATACACAGATGTACAACAATCCTATTGTCAGTGATAATATTGAGAGATTGAGACACTGGGCATACCGGGTAATGGAGCCGGATGCAGGCGAGCTTGCATGCGGTGATACAGGCAAGGGCAGAATGCCCCGGCCCACTGATATTGTCTATAGAATAAAGCGGGTGCTGGGCAATAAGAGATTCAAAGGCAGGAGCATACTTGTAACAGGGGGCGCCTTCTCCGTATGGCTGGACCCTGTAAGGACAATAACCAATATGTCATCAGGAAGGACAGGGCGGGCATTTGCCCTCCAGTCGTATATTTCCGGTGCTGATCATGTCACGCTGATAGAGGGCAGTGCATCAGCCGAAACCCTCATATCAGGGATAGAGCTGATAAAATGCACTACAGCATCCCAGTTGAAGGAAACAATGAGCAGTATTATTGATAATTATGATATTTTGATTATGTGTGCTGCTGTTCCTGATTTCACTGCTGAGAAGAGCAGTTCAAAGATCAAGGCGTCCGGCAGCCTTGAACTGAAGATGACAAAGGGGATTGATATACTGAAATCAATAGAAAACAGAAGTATTGTCAAAATAGGATTTGCCCTTGAAACCGATAATGCGCGTGCCAATGCTTTGAAAAAGCTTGAGGAGAAGGGACTGGATTATATTGTTCTGAACAGTCCGGATAATATCGGTTCAATCAAAGGCAGTGCTACTGTGTTTTCCTCAAATGGAGAAGAGAAGAGAATTGAAGACAGAACAAAATCCGAACTTGCCCGGGAGATCCTCAATTGGATAAAATAATAAGTTCACTGATCAGATCCCTGGAATTTGAGAAACGCCACTACAGGTCATATATGAATATCAGCAGTGATTTGTTCCATAATACTTATGAGAATATCAAGGATAGGCTGAATGCCTGTTCTGCATGTCCCCTGAGCAGTACTGCAGCCAATAAGGTAATGGGTTACGGCAGTATTGATGCGGATATTATGCTCATAGGAGAGGCGCCGGGAGCTACTGAGGATGCAAGAGGCAAGCCCTTTGTCGGGAGGGCAGGCGAAAAGCTCACTCAGATGCTTCAGTATATTGGTTTGGAGCGTTCTGATGTATATATCACAAATATTGTCAAATGCAGGCCGCCTGATAACCGCGATCCCCGCAGTGATGAAATTGAAGCCTGCGCCGGCTTTCTGGAAATGGAAATTGAGCTTGTAGATCCCGGTTTTATAATGCCTCTGGGGAGATTCGCCTCCAGGCATATTCTCGGCAGAGAGGGAAGGATGAAGGATTTGAGCGGACATGTGTTCCAAAAGGATAACCGCTGCATCATACCCACATTTCACCCCTCATCACTGCTTATACAAAAGGGAGACAGATACAAGGAAACAAGGAAACGCATTGCAGATGATCTGAAGAGAATGCAGACATTGCTGGAGGAGAATGACAATGGATAAACCGTATTCCAAAGCTGCAGAACTCGCAGTCATAGGTGCTGTTCTGATTGATGCACCGAGTGTAATATCTGAGGTAGTGACAAAGCTTACAGAGGATTATTTCTATTTCAGTCAGAACAGGCTGATATTCTCAATTATACTGGATATGTATGAAGCAAATGAGAAGATAGACCTCCTCACAGTCAAGGAAAAATTGAGAAAGAAGAAACAGATTGATGAAGCAGGGGGAGAGGATTATATCAATGATGCAACCAGGGAGCTCTCTTATATAGGCAATATTGATGAGTATATAAAAATTGTTGAGGATAAATTTGTGCTGAGGCATCTCATAGAGACAAGCAAGAAGATAACTGAACACTGTTACAGTGAACTGGATGTTGATCAGATAATTGATCTGGCAGAATCGGAGATTTTCAAGGTTCAGGAGCATAGATATAAACAGGACATAATTTCAATAGAGAGCAAGATAGGTGATGTCAAAAAGGCAATAGAAAAATCAAAGAGGGAGAAAAGGGCAATCACGGGAATACCCACGGGTTTTGCTGACCTGGACAGTTTAACAACCGGTTTTCATCCCGGTGAATTCATAGTACTGGCAGCCCGGCCCGGTGTCGGCAAAACAAGTTTTGCACTCAATATGCTTATTAATTCCTGTGTAAAGGATGAATTCTCCGGTCTGATATTCTCACTGGAAATGACATCGGACCAGCTGATTCAAAGAATGCTCTGCTCCCATGCCCAGATACCGGGGCAGAAGCTGAGAAAGGGTATGATCAATTCCAATGATTATCACAATATAACAGTTGCATTGAATGAATTCAGCAAATCAAGCATTTATATAGATGATTCCACAGTGGGTACTCCCATTGATATCAAGGCAAAGGCGAGGAGACTTAAAAAGGACAAGAAACTTGATTTCCTTATCATTGATTACCTGCAGATGATGCGGCTCGGCCGGAGGGCGGAGAATAAACAGATAGAGGTTTCGGAGATATCCCGCTCATTGAAGCTGCTTGCCAAGGAACTCAATATACCGGTAATATCCCTTGCTCAATTGTCAAGGAATCCGGAGAGAAGGGAGAGCAAGAAACCCGTACTTTCCGATATCAGGGATTCAGGCAGTATTGAGCAGGATGCCGATGTGGTGATATTCATACACAGGGATTTCAAGAAAGGCAGTAATCTTGATGATGCAAGACTGATAATTGCCAAACAGAGAAACGGGCCTGTCGGTGAGATCAATGTTTACTTTGACAATGCCCTGACACAATTCAAATTAAAGTCAATTGCAGGACAGACCGAGTCATGATGGGTTATCTGAGCAGGATATTCTATAATACTGGCGGCCTTGCAATCTTAACTTTTGAATTATTCAAATCTATAAGACATATCAGAAGGCATATATCAGATATCATATATCACATATACGATATATCAGCCAATTCCATGCTTGTCATGATACTGGGTGCATTCTTCCTCGGTATGGTAGCCTCGTATCAGATTGCCTATCAGATGCGCAATTACATACCAATGGTGTATCTCAGTGCTTTGGTGACACAGTCCGTAATACTGGAATTGGGGCCGCTCATGACAGGTATTGCATTTGCCGGCAGGGTCACATCATCAACTGCAGCTGAGATAACTTCAATGAAGACAACTGATCAGATAGATGCCCTCAGAGTGATGTCCATAAACCCGGTGGAGTATCTTGTATTGCCGAGAGTCACTGCTGCTGTACTGATAATTCCGTTCCTCACAGTGATTGTTGAGTTTGTCATCATACTGGGAGCATTCATAATTGCTGTTGCAGGTCTTGATATACCTGTCAATGTATTTCTGGAGGGAACGCAGAAGAACTTTGAGATCATTCATGTATTCGGGGGTATGCTCAAATCTGTGTTCTTCGGATTCTTCACTGTGCTTATTCCCTGCTACTTTGCCTTCAATGCAGGCCACGGGTCCAAGGCAGTGGGGGATACAACTACAAAAGCGGTTATTATCAGTGTAATATGCGTCATTATTGTTGATTATATACTGACAAGGATGATATTTGTATGGTAACAGTCAGTAATCTTACCAAACATTTCGGAGCGGAGGGTATAGACAATATTTCATTTTCCATTGAAAAGGGCAGTGTGCTCCTGATAATCGGCAGAAGCGGGTCAGGCAAGACATTGCTTCTCAAAATACTGCTGGGACTTGTTGAACCTGACAGCGGAGAGGCTTATATTGACAGGTTCAAGGTGTCCGGCAGAAACCGTGATTATCCTCAGAGTGTACGCAAGAGCACAGGTGTTCTTTTCCAGAACAGTGCGCTCTTTGATTCAATGAATGTCAGTGAGAATCTGCGTGTGCCGATGCAGTACAATAATGAGATTGAACCGGAAAATTACAGGGACATATCCGAATATATGCTGAAAACCGTGAAGCTTCCCGGCATACTTGAAAAAAACATACATGAACTGTCAGGGGGCATGAAGAGAAGGGTTGCTATTGCAAGGGCTCTTGTCAATAATCCTTCTATAATATTCTATGATGAACCTGTTACAGGACTGGATCCTATGACAGGCAAGAGTATAATTGACCTGATAAGGGAGCTCTGCCTTAATAGAGAGAATACCTCTGTTATTATAACCCATGATCTGAGGGGATTCCTTGAATTTGCAGACAATGTACTGCTCCTTGAATCCGGGGAAAGATATTTTTTCGGCAGTACGGAGGAATTTATGAAGAGTGAAAGAGAGTTGATAGTTACATATCTTAAAACGGCGGGATATTATGAATAAAAAAACAATTTATCTCGGAATTATTGTCATTACAGCATTGGCAATACTGCTGATTGTAAGCATCTATATGAATGAGATAAGATTCTCGGTAAATCAGCAAAAGGTATTTGTTAAATTTTCAAATATCAATGGCTTGAAAATTGATGATGAGGTGAGGATACGCGGTGTGAAATGCGGTCAGGTCAAGTCAATAGAACTGCATGATAATTTCGTGCTTGTCACACTGAATGTGAAAAAGTCAACGGATATTGCGTCCAATTCAATTGCAGGCATACATGATTTTGCATTCATAGGGGGCACCAAATACATAATGCTGTACCCGGGAAACAGTGAGAAGCCCTATCATCTGCCTGATACATTAAATGGTGAGAATTATGATTTCTCAATGGCAAAGATATCAGTCCTTCTGCAGGATATCAGGACAATGCTGGAAAGATCCATACCTGAGCCGGAAGTTGTCAGCGGTATGATGGATTCACTGAATCTTGTACTGAGTAATGCCAATAGACTTATTGAAACAGGCAACACGGGACTCACTGAAATATCCGGTAATCTTGAGGCATCATCATACAGACTCAAATCCCTGCTGGACACAACCTACATAGCATTGAACAGTGTCAAGAACCAGATAGACCAGTTCAGGGCAAAGGACAATTCACTCAAATCATTCATGGAGAGTGATACTCTGTACAGAAAATTTGAGAAGAGCATTGACCGTCTGGACAGAATGCTCAAATCAGTGGAGAACAATCCGGTCGGGAGAGGATGCCTGTGAAGGAGAAGAAACAGTATGTATGCAAGGAATGCGGGTTCAAGGCATCCACAATGTACGGCAGATGCCCTCATTGCAATGCATGGGACTCTATGGTGGTGGAGACAAGGGGCAGCAGGAAGACCCCCAAGGCGGATATAGCAGTAAGGAATCTTGATGATATAGAATTATCCGGTTATGATGTTATCAGCACAAAGTCCGAGCATATAAACAGGCTCTTTGGAGAGGGAATTGTAAAGGGTGAGATTATTCTCATATCCGGTGCACCGGGTGTGGGGAAATCAACATTTGCCTTTTTTCTTGCAGCCACATTGCCGGGTGCCCGGATACTGTACATATCAGGTGAGGAATCCCCCGTACAGCTGAAATTAAGGGCTGAGCGCCTCAGTGTGGGGTCAAACATAGACATAATAACGACAAATTATGCAGAGGATTTCACTGAATACATAGACAGCAGGTATGACCTCATAATAATAGATTCAATACAGACAGTTAACAGCAGGGAGAACACTGGTGTATCCGGTTCACCGACAATGGTAAAACTCGTTCTTGCCATGATAGCAGCCAAGGCAAAGGTCAATGGTGTGCCTGTTCTGATAATAGGGCATATCACAAAGGACGGTTCTATTGCAGGTCCCAAGACATTGGAACACATGGTTGACAGTGTGTTCATCATTGAGAAATTGAGAAACAATATGCGTGTTGTCCGTTCATTGAAGAACAGATTCGGTTCCACAGACGAGATTGTTCTGCTCAATATGAAGAGCAGCGGGTTTGAACTCATAGAGAATATGGATATGGTGAATACGGGGAGCAGCCCGGGAATCGGCAAATGCATATCATGCACAATGAAGGGAAGCATGCCTGTTGCAGTAGAGATACAGGGGCTTGCAGCATTATCCAAATACGGTACACCACAGAGGGTATCAGGCGGAATCCCGTTCAAGCGCATACAAATGCTTTTGGGAGTAATGGACAAATACATGGATATCAATCTCGGGAACAGGGATGTCTTTGTCAATGTATCCAATGGCATAAAGATTGATGATCCGCTCTGTGATCTGGCAGTTGTGTTCTCACTTTACTCATCATACAAAAATTACAGTATAAGGGGGAAAACGGGATTTATAGGAGAGGTCAATCTGTCCGGTGAGATCATATCAACCCCTGACAGTGTCCCGAGGATCAGGCATCTGGTGAAAATGGGCATAACAGAGATATTCATGCCTGCAGGGCTTGAAATTACCTTTGATAATATTAATATGATAGAAATAAAGAAGATGGGAGATATCAAAAATTATGTATAACAACTGGATAATAAACAAGAATGATCAGAAGGAGAAAGCCCGCCACCTGGCAGAATCACTTGATATCCCGCTCAGGATTATTGAGATTCTCATGAACAGGGGAATTGAAGAAGAAGAGGAACTGAGAAAGATGCTGTACCCCTCAATTGATGACATGCATGACCCCTTTGAGATGAAGGATATGGAGAAGGGGGTCAGGAGAATAATAAAGGCTGTTGAAAATCACGAAAAGGTTATGATCTTCGGCGATTATGATGCAGACGGCATAACCTCTACCTCACTGATGTATGATTTTCTGAAGGGAGAGGGAATTGTACCGGAATATTTTATTCCCAACAGGGTTGATGACGGTTACGGTCTCTCAAGGAGAGGCCTGGATATTGCAGTTGACAAGAATATTGACCTTCTCATAACAGTGGACTGCGGCATAACGGGATTTGCTGAAATAGATTATGCGAGGAAGCAGGGCATTGACTGTATTGTAACAGACCATCATGAGGTTCTTGAAAAGATCCCCAATGCAACAGCAGTGATCAATCCGCACAGATATGATGACAGATACCCTTTCAAGTATCTTGCAGGCTGCGGTGTTGTCCTTAAATTGATACAGGGTTATAAGAAGATGAAAGGGGATGACCCAGCGGATATTGACAAATATCTTGACCTTGTGGCTCTGGGCACTGTTGCTGATGTTGTGCCCCTCATTGATGAAAACCGCATAATAACATATTTCGGACTGAAACAATTTGCCCAGACCCGCAATCTCGGCATCAGGGCATTATGTGATATTGCAGGTGTAAACAGAAATAAAATAGCTGCATTCCATATAGGATTTGTTCTGGCTCCCAGGATCAATGCAGTCGGCAGGATGTCTGATGCATCAGAGGCAGTGAAGCTCTTCACAACCGAGGATGAGACAGAGACAAGGCTTATTGCAAGGGATTTGGATCTTGAGAACAGAAAGAGAAGAAAGATTGACCAGGAGGTCTATGAGGAGGCAGTGGAACTGATAGAGAGGGATAAACTCTATAACCGCAATGCCATTATTCTTGCCAATGAGAACTGGCATGAGGGTGTTATAGGCATTGTGGCATCCAGGCTTGTTGAAAAGTACTATAAACCCATAATCATGATTTCCATGGCAGACGGCATAGGCAAGGGTTCGGGCAGGTCAATACCGGATTTTCATATGTATGATGCCCTTGTTCAGGTGGATGATCTGCTGGAGTCATTCGGGGGTCATAAACTTGCTGCAGGCATCAGTATAAAGAGCAATAAACTGGATGAATTCAGGAAGAAATTTGAAGAGCTTGCCCAGTCAGGTATTGAAGAGATAAGTAAAACCCCGACAATTGAAATTGATGCATCCCTTGAACTCAGTGAAATTGACGATAATCTGGAAGAAAAACTGAAACTCCTCGCACCATTCGGATTCGGCAATCCGAGACCTGTTTTCATGAGCAGTGATATCAATGTTATCGGTTATCCTCTTATGCTCAAGGACAGGCATATGAGATTTGTTGTCGGGAATAATGATTGTTCATTTGATTCTATCTGGTTTAATAATGGAAAGGAGATGATAGCTGATCTTATTGATCCGGAGTCCGTAATTGATATTGCATACTATATCAAGAGAAATAATTTTCAGGGAAAGAATGAGATACAGCTTCAGATCAAGGATATCAAGATAAGGGATTTGGAAAGTGATGAAGAATGATTTTATTGTCTCAGATAAACTCCATCCCTACAGGATTGCAGTATCTGTAAGGAATAATGATAATGAAGCAGATTATGACAGTATTGCCCGTCAGATAGTCCCGCAGGATAGAAAGCCTGTGCACATCAAACAGGTTCATTCAGAGAGAATATGCTCTGTGGAGGAGGGATGCAGTGAAGGGGACGGAATCTACACCAATAATATGATATATGCCCCTTATGTCGTGACAGCAGACTGTTTCAGTGTATTCTTTCATACTGGGCAAGCAGGAAAATTCGGTGTAATACATGCCGGCTGGCGTTCTGTGGCAGGGGGTATAATTGATTATCTCAATAATCTTCTCAGCGGCCATTCATCCGTACTGATAGGTCAGGGTATATGCAGAAGCCATTTTACTGTCGGGCGTGATGTAATGGAGATCTTTGAGAAGAAATTCGGAAGCACTTACATAGGAGAAGCGGATAATAAATACACTGTTGACCTGAGGGGCATAATAGAGTCCCGGCTGAAGGAAAATGCAGATATCCATCATCTGAGTCTCTGCAATGTCTGCAGTAATGAGATACTTTATTCATACAGAAAAGAAGAAACAACAAAACGCAATGTATCCCTTATATGGAGTATGCGATGAAAAGAATTATGCTTTTGATAATGCTGATTGCCGCAACAATCTGCATTTCCGGACTGACTGTTGATTATGAATGGAAACACATAACAGGCCGCGTCAATGCAGTTGCGCCCAGACCCTTTATAATAAGAATAGATGCTGAGGGGGACAGTCTTGAAAATTACTATGCTGTTTTCTCCACTGTTGAAGGCAAGGGCAGAGTTCTGACAGAGAAGGTCTATCCCGATTCTGCGGGAATCATAAAAGCCAATGTCCAGACATCACCCAAAATGGAGAATAATATATACATGGCTCAGATATTCAAAGACAATGAGCTGGCCAAGGTATGCAATTTCTCCGTATTCGGTCTGAACTGGCTGGAGATACTCTTCGGTATTGTAGGTGGTCTGGGATTATTCCTCTTCGGTCTCAAATACATGTCTGACGGACTGCAAAAGGTTGCAGGCGACAGGATGCGCAATATAATAGCGAAATTGACGAAGAACACATTCTTTGCTGTCATAATGGGACTTACTGTGACAAGTATGATACAGTCATCATCAGCTACAACTGTCATGGTTGTAGGACTTGTCAATGCGGGTCTTATGAATCTCGCTCAGTCCATTGGCGTGATAATGGGAGCCAATATAGGAACAACAATAACAGCACAGCTCATTGCATTCCGTCTCGGCGACTATGCCCTCCCTGCAATTGCATTGGGTGTTGCAATGCTGCTCTTTGCAAAGAAAACCAAATACAGGTTCTGGGGCGAGGTATTATTCGGATTCGGACTCCTGTTCCTCGGTATGAATATGATGTCATCAACAGTACATCCCCTGAGGGAAGCACCCCAGATTACGGAATTCTTCATCAGGTTCAGCGATAACCCGGCTCTTGCAATGCTCACAGGTGTTATTATGACTGTTATAGTCCAGTCATCATCAGCAACAGTGGGCCTTACAATAGTACTGGCTTCACAGGGGCTTATTGACATATACGGGGCAGTACCCCTTGTTCTGGGTGAAAATATCGGCACAACAATAACAGCGGGATTTGCAGCATTATCCTCAAATATCAATGGTAAACGGGCGGCTCTCGTGCATGCCCTCTTCAATGTACTGGGAGTCACCTATATGCTCATTGCATTCTATACATTCAAGATAAGGGGAGTACCGGCATATCTGAGACTTGTGGATGTCATAACACCGGGCAATAATCTGGAGGGGGAGAATATAGCGCGATACATTGCAAACTCCCATTCAATATTCAATATATTCAATACCCTGTTATTCATACCATTTGCAGGTGTATTGAAATTTATTGTTGAGAAGATGGTGCCTGACAGGGGTGAGAAGAGAGTGGAGGAAATAAAAGCCCTCTATCTTGATGATAATCTGCTGAGTACTCCTTCTATAGCAGTTCAGCAGGTAAGAAGGGAGATGGAGCATATGCTTGATACTGCTATGGAGTCCATTGAACTTGCAACAGAGACAATTCTCAAGAATAAATCGGAGAATATTGACAGGGTGAAATTTCTGGAAAGCAAGACAGATTATCTGCAGAATATAATAACCAAATATCTTATTGAGATATCCAAAGGTGAACTCTTTGAGAATGAAGCAGGTTCACTGCCTGTCTATATTCATTCAATAAATGATATAGAGAGGGTAGGTGATCATGCCATTAATCTGATAGAGTTTTATCAGGAGAAATCTGATTCGGGACTGGAATTCTCCGAGGAGGCTGCAGGGGAGATACTCATTATGAAAAATGATCTGATGCGCATGATAGATATTGTTCGTGATAATCTTGAGGATCCCGAGAAGGAAGAACTGGAGAGATGTTTTATTATTGAAGAGAATATCAACAGGAATGAAAAGCTCTTTGCGAAACAGCATGCAGTGAGAATGACTCAGAAGGTCTGTGACATCAGCGCCAATGCTGTTTTCAATGACATACTTGCCACTTATGAGAAAGCAGGTGATCATATACTCAATATTGCCCAGGCAATATACAATAAATTTGAATGGAGTGAATTATGATGAAATTCAGAAGTGCATTGGATTCAATAAAACCGTATATTCCCGGTAAACCTATAAAAGAGGTCAAAAGGGAACTCGGTATTAAAGGGGATATTATCAAACTTGCCTCCAATGAGAATCCGCTGGGTCCATCCCCCAAAGCAGTTGAAGCATTGATGAGAACAGTGAGTGGAGTCAATATCTATCCGGATGATTCCAACTACTATCTGAGAGAGAAAATCGCGGATATAAGGCATTGCTCTCCTGATAGCATAATGGTGGGCAATGGTTCTGTTGAGGTGCTTCACATTGCTGTTTCTGCTGTCTGCGGTGCAGGCTCAATTCTTGTAAGAAGCAACAGGGCATTTATAATGTCACTCATATCCCCCAGGATAATGGGAGCAGATGTTGTAAGCATGGATATGAAGGATTTCAGGCATGATCATATGGCGCTTGTCAGCACTGTTTTGAAGAAGAATGCGGATGTGCTTTATATTGATAATCCGACCAATCCCCTCGGCACAATACTCTCAGAAGAGGAGATTAAGTATATTCTTGAAAATACGCCGCAGTCAACAATGATAATACTGGATGAAGCTTATAATGAATATCTTGATGATAATGAGAAGGTTGAATGGAGCAAATATATTGATAAGTACAGCAATCTTGTCCTCCTCTCAACATTCTCCAAGATATACGGTCTTGCCGGTTTGAGAATCGGCTATATGATAGCAAACAGGAGCACAATAAAGAAAATAGGCAAGGTCCGTCTTCCTTTCAATGTCAACAGTCCTGCCCAGAATGCTGCAATGGCTGCTTTGGATGACAGTGAGTTTATTGAAAAGAGCAGGATTATGAATAATGGAGGCAGGAAGTTTCTCAGCGGGGAATTGGGTGCAATGGGACTTGAAACAGTGGAGTCACACACCAATTTCATAACATTCCGGCTGCCTGTTGATGCAGACGGGGTATTCATGCATCTGCAGAAGAGGGGGGTAATTGCAAGACCGCTCACCAATTACGGTATGAAAGAATACATGCGTGTTACAATAGGAACACCCGGTCAGAACAGAATATTCATAGAAAAACTCAAGGAGGTTCTCAGTGAAATTCAATGAAATCATAGACCGTGCAAAAAGCAGCAAGAAGAAACTCTCAGTAGCCTGCGCTGATGACAGCAAGGTAATGAGGGCTTGTATCAATGCTCATAAGGAAAATATTGCTGAGCCGATTTTTGTCGGGAATAAGAGCAATATGCAGGCAATAGCCGAGAAGGAGAATCTTGATATTTCCGGTTTTGAAATAGTGAATGAAGAGAATAAGAAAAAGGCAGTTGAGAAAGCTGTGAAACTCGTTTCTGATAATGAAGCGCACTTTCTCATGAAGGGATTTGTTGACACATCAGTAATGCTCAAGGGTGTACTCAACAAAGAATGGGGGCTCAGAACAGGCCGCCTGCTCTCACATGTTGCACTCTTTGAACTGGATAAATACCACAAACCGTTCATGATTACAGACGGCGGAATGAACATTAGGCCTGACCTCAAGTCAAAGATTGACATATTGAACAATGCAGCAGGATTCTTCCACAGAATCGGCATTGAAAGACCCAAGGCAGCAGTGCTCGGCGCAGTGGAGAAGGTCAATCCCGATATGCCCGAGACAATAGATGCATCTTATCTGTCAAAGATGGCGGACAGGGGTCAGATTGAGGGAATGGATATTGACGGTCCCCTGGCATTTGACCTGGCTGTCTCCAGTGAATCAGCACGCCACAAAGGTGTTGAAAGCACTGTTGCAGGTGACGCTGACATTCTCCTTGTACCTGATATTGCTTCAGGCAATATGCTGGCAAAATCCCTCATATATATGACTGACTGCAAGGTCGCAGGCATGATTGTAGGAGCGAAGTGCCCCATAGTGCTGCTCTCACGTTCTGACAGTGAAGAGACAAAGAAGATGTCCATAGCTGTTGCTGCAATGTAGCAGTTCATCTCCAAAAGAGTTGGTAAACTGGAGTCAGTAGAAAATATTTTTAGGGGACGGTGGTTAACTATGTCAACTGGTTCATATATGCCCTGAATTACATTAACTTACGAATAGTTTAAATTATATATTTGTTGATCTGAATGCTGTAAACCATATTATTTAAAACAATGAGTTGACATAGTTAACCACCGTCCCCAACTTTTTTAGCCCAATTGGGTCCTTTTCCGGAAGAGTACACTTATTAGTCCTTTAATTCATTGTATTGTAAGTCATAAGAACTATGGGATCTGCTTTACCTTCTTGATATGCAGGCCAAGATTATCATAATTTCTGAGTAAGATGCATCTTAAATCTATTCTCAACAGGTGTCCCTTTACCCTCATTTTGTCAAAACTACCCTCCAAATCCCGGGGACAGTCCTTGAAATATTGGTTCTTCTCCAAAAGAGTTGACTGATTCATCCGGAAACACTTATTATTCATTAAATTAAGAGGTATTACAAATCGCAGGTACTATATGTACTCTCATAATTTTGCTTTAGCTTCTTAATTATACAGAACAGATCATGATTATGTATGACTAACCCGCATCTTAAATCTAATTTCAACATGTGTCCCTTCACCCCATATTTTGTAAAAACACCCTCCAAATCCCAGGGACGGTCCTTGCAATTTAAGCAATTTCTGGCCTGCTATTTATCAACTTACACACATGATCCATTTAAGTGAAGCTAATTATCCACTTACAAAATTATATTTTTGTCAATTTGTGCAAATTGCAACCTCCGTCCCTGGGATTTGGACAAAATGTTATGTAATTGCATAAATAACAGGGGTTAGGGTGTGTTTACAGCCATTTTCTGATTTACTCTCTAATATTATTAATCTTCGTCACTGAGAATCCTTCTTCCATTTATCATAGGTCTCTTTTTAACAACTCTTTTGGAAATGAACCGATGTAGTGTTATATAAGTTCAGCAGGGGAGCGGTCTTTCATCCATGAGGGGAAATATTCATTGTTCTCATTATATCTGTTGAAACTCTCACTGTCAATTATCAGTTTCATATGATAAACGGGCTTTGAATCAGTGGCGAACTGGCTCTTGAATTTATAGAGTGAATCTTTGCTTCTGATACCTCCTCCCAGGCCCAGATTAACAATATTTCCCTTCAGATTGTTTTTAATATAGGAGAGCATGATAAACACATTTG